>JAFZQP010000096.1 GCA_017620345.1 Lachnospiraceae bacterium | reverse complement strand
TGAACATGGAGAAGCCGGAGTACAGATAGTTCCGATCACAAACATACTTCATGTTTATCTTGAAGATCTTGTCGGATATGAGAGCGCCAAGAAAAGGCTCGTCTGCAATACGGAGGCTTTTCTTGCCGGAAGACCGTGCAACAACTGCCTTCTGTTTGGAGATGCCGGAACGGGAAAATCAAGCAGCATCAAGGGTATACTGAACAGATATTATGACCGCGGTCTTCGGATGATTGAGATATACAAGCACCAGTTCCGCGATCTTAACGATGTGATCGATCAGATCAAGACAAGGAACTACAGGTTTATCATCTACATGGACGACCTGTCATTTGAGGATTTCGAGACTGACTACAAATATCTCAAGGCGGTCATAGAAGGCGGTCTTGAGAAGAAACCCGAGAACATACTCATATATGCGACAAGCAACCGGCGTCATATCGTAAGAGAGAAGAATTCCGACAAGGAAGACCGCGATGATGATCTTCACACGAACGATACGGTACAGGAAAAACTGTCACTGTCATACAGGTTCGGTGAGACGATCTATTTCGGAAGACCTGATAAGAAGCAGTTCAATGAGATAGTAAAGACGCTTGCCGCAAGAAATGATGTTAACATGAGTGAGGAAGAACTGTTACTTGAGGCTAACAAATGGGAGCTTGCTCACGGAGGACTGTCCGGACGATGCGCCCAGCAGTTTGTGGATATGTTGTTGGGAAGGGCGACACAACTTTGATTTTTACGGAGAAATAATATGGCAGTCAGAACTTTTGCCGCGATCGATGTGGGCTCATATGAACTCGGAATGAAGATCTTTGAGTTCTCACCAAAGAGCGGGATGAAAGAAATAGACAGTATCCGTCATTCGATAGAGCTTGGGACGGATACATACCAGAACGGTCTCATCGATATGGAACATATGGATGAACTGTGTGATGTGCTGTCTGATTTTTCGACCATAATGAGATCCTACAAGGTTGATGATTACAAGGCGTACGGAACGAGTGCGATAAGAGAGACAAAAAACACCGCCATCGTTTTGGAGCAGATCAAACTGCGTACGGGGATAAGAGTCGATGTGCTCTCCAATTCCGAACAGCGTTTTCTTCATTACAAAGCCGCTGCGATAAAAGGATCAAGGTTTGATGAGTTCATCAGCGAAGGGTGTGCCATCGTTGATATCGGAGGAGGCAGTATACAGATATCGCTGTTTGACAATGACAAGCTGGTTACGACTCAGAACATAAGGCTCGGAGTGCTTCGTACGATGGATATGCTTGCGGCGCTTTCGCCCAAGACAAGGGACATAGAGGGCATACTCAAGGAGCTTATCGATAACCAGCTTCAGGTGTTCAAGAAACTGTATCTGAAAGGAAGGACGATCAAGAATCTCATCCTGATAGATGACTATGTTTCCGTAATGCTGTATCATACCGGAGCAAAGGACAGATCGTTTACGTCGGCAAGGTTCAAAGAGGTATGCAACAAACTGCGGACGATGAGCTACGGGGACATTGCAAAGGCGTACGGGATCAATGAAGAGACAGCACCGCTCCTTCTTCCGGCAGTAGCACTCGTGTCAAGGGTCATCAAGATAACAAAAGCAGAAAACATCTGGTCTCCCGGAGTATCGCTTTGCGACGGAATGGCATATGAGTATGCCGAGAAGGAAAAGCTCGTACACTACAGGCATGATTTTGAAAACGATATAATCGCCTGCGCAAAGGTAATGTCCAAGCGTTATCAGGGTAACGAAGCAAGGAATGAACTCATAGAAAAAGTCGCCTGTGATCTGTTTGATGCGACACGCAAGATCCACGGGATGACAAGGCGTGACAAGCTCCTTCTCATAATAGCGTCACTCCTTAATGACTGCGGAAGATATATAAGCATCGAGGCCGGTGCGGAATGCGGATATGAGATAATCATGGCGACCGAGATGATAGGACTGTCGCATGCAGAGCGGGAGATAGTTGCGAACATAGTGCGTTTTAACAAGATGCAGTTTGAGTATTACAACGAGATCGCATCCAAATCTCTCATCGACAAGGCAAACTATATCAAGATAGCAAAACTGTCGGCGCTGTTCCGTATAGCTGACGGTGTTTGCAGAAGCTATCGTACCAAGGTCAACGATGTCAGATTTTCCGTAAAGGGAAATGAACTGATCATAAATGTTTTCACGGTAGACGATATCGATCTGGAGCAGGGATTCTTCTTCAGGAAAGCATCGCTTTTTGAAGAAGTATTCTCGATCAAACCGGTCTTACGTTATAAGAGGTTATGAGCATGAGTGATTTTGGCAATAAGGAATACTACGTTAACAGGGAACTGTCGTGGCTTATGTTTGATGAAAGAGTTCTCGGGGAGGCGACTGATGTGTCGAACCCTCTTATGGAGAGACTCAAATTTCTGTCGATCACGGCGTCCAATCTTGACGAATTTTTCATGGTAAGGGTTGCTTCGCTTATCGACATGCAGCATGCGCGGTATAGTAAAAAGGATATCGCCGGGATGACGATCGATGATCAGCTTTCGGCGATCGCACGCAAGACACACGAGCTTGTCGGGACACAGTATTTTGTGTTGATGAATACGCTGCTTCCGCTTATGGAAGTCGAGGGTATCAACCTCATAACGAAGCATGAGAAACTGTCGCAGGAGCAGGCTGAATACGTGGACCGGTATTTCGAGGAAGAAGTGTATCCGGTTCTTACACCGATGGCGGTGGATTCATCAAGACCTTTTCCGCTCGTTCGTAACCAGACGCTTAACATAGGGGCACTGATCGGTAAGAAGGGCGAGGATTCGAGAGATTTCGCGACGGTTCAGGTCCCTTCGGTACTGCCGAGGATCGTTGAGCTTCCGTCGCTTACGGGAAGGACGTTCATACTTCTTGAGGAAGTGATAGAGCGCAACATGTCAAAACTGTTCCTCAATTACGATGTCTTCTGTGCGTATCCGTACAGGATCATGAGAAATGCCGACCTTACGATCGACGAAGAAGAAGCTGCCGACCTTCTCAAAGAGATAGAAAAACAGATAAGGCGCCGTCAGTGGGGTGAAGTCATCAGGCTCGAGGTTGCGGAGGATATCGATCCGGGACTGATGGAGATACTGAAGATGGAGCTGTCGGTAAGAGAGGATAACATCTACAGTATCCCGGGACCTATTGACCTTACGTTTTTGATGAAGATGTATGCTCTTCCCGGATTCGATCATCTGAAGACTGCGGTGCATGTGCCTGCACCGGTCCGTGAGATAAGCGACGGGGAAGACATATTTGAATCGATAAGGATGCATGATATACTGATGCATCATCCGTATCAGACATTTGATCCCGTTATAGATTTTGTAAAAAGCGCAGCCAAGGATCCCGAGGTTCTTGCGATTAAGCAGACGCTTTACAGGGTGAGCGGTAACTCGCCGATAATCGCAGCGCTTGCGGAGGCTGCCGAGAACGGCAAGCAGGTAACGGTGCTCGTTGAATTAAAAGCCCGCTTTGACGAAGAGCATAATATCGTCTGGGCACGTAAACTTGAGAAGGCGGGGTGCCATGTAATATACGGTCTCGTCGGACTCAAGACGCACTGCAAGATAACGCTCGTCGTACGCCGCGAGGAAGACGGGATACGCCGCTATGTACATCTCGGGACCGGTAACTACAACGACAGTACGGCAAAGCTCTATACCGATCTCGGACTCCTTACATGCTCGGAACAGATCGGTGAGGATGCAACGGCGGTATTCAATATGCTAAGCGGTTATTCGGAGCCGCTCTACTGGAACAGGCTGGCGGTTGCACCACTCTGGCTCAAGGACAGGTTCATACATCTGATCGGAAGAGAAGCAAACAATGCCAGGTCGGGGAAGAGATCGCATATAATAGCCAAGGTCAATTCGATATGCGACAAGGAAGTGATCGAAGCTCTCTACGATGCATCATGTGCAGGCGTTAAGATAGAACTCATAGTGCGCGGCATATGCTGCCTCAAGCCGCAGGTAAAGGGCGTGTCGGAAAATATCACGGTACGGAGCATCGTCGGTGATTTTCTCGAGCACAGCCGCATATTCTATTTTGAAAATGCCGGCAACTGTGAGGTATACTGCGGGTCATCCGACTGGATGCCGAGAAATCTGCTCCGACGTGTCGAGATAATGTTCCCGATACTTGATGAAGCACTAAAAGAGAGGGTGATCGGCATTCTCGAAACGCTTCTTGCCGATACGGTCAAGGCGAGGATCGAGCAGCCGAACGGCACATATGAGCGCATAGACAAGCGCGGAAGAGACCTCATATGTGCGCAGCAGGAATTCTGCAGGCAGGCTTCGAACAAGGCTGCGGAAGATCAGGTAACGAACAGCAGGGTTTTCATTCCGATAGAAGGAGCATGAGCAGGAGGTATGATATGTTTGATAAGGATGTTATAAACTGTTTTCTTGAAAATCAGGGGCGTCTCTTTGACGAAGATGTGGCATCAACACCGGATGAAGCGGAGGATTTTCTTGTCGAATCCATGTCGGTCGTAGTCGATGATATTGAGGAAGTCATCGAGTATTTTGACGAGATGGGAGTCGATACGGACGGGATGAGCGAAGATGAGATCAGGGAGCAGTCGGAGGTATTCTGCCTTCCCGACGGACGCTACCTTGTCGTAAATGCGTGAATAATGTGTAATTCCGTGAAAGTCAGGATTAACAAAAGAGGAGAAATATTATGATAAGTGCAAACAATGTTACGTACCGCGTCGGTAAGAAGGCGCTGTTTGAAGATGTTAACATCAAGTTCACCGAAGGCAACTGCTACGGTCTTATCGGAGCGAACGGAGCGGGGAAATCAACCTTTTTGAAGATATTGTCGGGCGAACTTGACACAACGAACGGCGACATCGCCATTACACCCGGACAGAGACTGTCGGTTCTCGAACAGGATCATTTCAAGTACGATCAATATACTGTAATGGATACCGTTATAATGGGTAACCAGCATCTGTATGACGTGATGAAGGAAAAGGATGCGATATACGCCAAGGAAGATTTTACCGACGAGGACGGTATCAGGGCAAGTGAACTTGAGGCAGAGTTTGCCGAGATGAACGGCTGGGAGGCAGAGGCTGATGCAGCCACGCTCCTTAACGGACTCGGTATCGAGACAGACCTTCATTACAGTCTGGTAGGAGACCTGGCAGGTCCGCTGAAGGTCAAGGTGCTGCTCGCTCGCGCACTGTTCGGCTCTCCCGATATTCTGCTTCTGGACGAGCCGACGAACCATCTTGATCTTGATGCGATAGAGTGGCTCGAGGAGTTCCTGATCGGTTTTGAGAACACGGTCATCGTCGTAAGCCATGA
Organism: Lachnospiraceae bacterium; assembly: GCA_017620345.1. The sequence goes on along the minus strand of JAFZQP010000096.1, from coordinate 17,908 downwards.
CAGATATTTTCTTAACAAGGTATGTACACATACCGCCGATATCGACTACGGAAAGATCCAGCTTTATGCCGGCAATTACGATTTCTGGTATGAGTCGAGCCAGCTCCTCATACAGCAGATGAAGGAAGCGAACAAGAAGAAAGAAGAGAAGATCAAGGAACTCCAGGAATTCATCTCGAGATTCTCCGCGAACGCATCGAAGTCGAAGCAGGCTACAAGCCGTAAGCGTGCTCTTGAAAAGATCGAGCTCGATACGATCAAGCCGTCGAGCAGAAAGTATCCGTATATTGATTTTCGCCCCGACAGGGAGATCGGAAACGAGGTGCTCACGGTTGAGAACTTAAGCAAGACGATAGACGGAGTCAAGGTCATCGACAATCTCTCGTTCATACTGGGGCACGACGACAAGGTTGCGTTTGTCGGGACTAACGAGCTTGCGAAGACAACACTGTTTAAGATACTCATGGGCGAACTTGAGCCCGATGAGGGAACTTATAAATGGGGAGTTACGACTTCACAGGCGTATTTCCCGAGAGATTATACGGAAGAATTCTCACATGACTATACGATAACGGAATGGCTGACAGGGTATTCTCCGGTGAAGGATGTAACGTATGTAAGAGGGTTCCTCGGAAGGATGCTTTTCCCCGGAGAGGACGGCGTCAAGAAGATAAACATCCTGTCGGGAGGAGAAAAAGTAAGGTGTCTTCTCTCGAAGATGATGATAAGCGGCGCCAACATACTGATACTTGATGAGCCTACGAACCATCTTGATATGGAGAGCATAACGGCTCTTAACAACGGTCTGATCAAGTTTCCTGGTGTCATACTGTTTGCATCCCACGATCATCAGTTCGTACAGACGACTGCGAACAGGATCATGGAGTTTTTGCCGGACGGGACTATGATCGATAAAGTCACCACATACGATGAATACCTTGCCAGTGATGAGATGGCAAGAAAGAGATTTGTATATACGGCAAACAAGGAAGATGATGAAAACTAAGATACTGTTTTCGGATCTTGACGGAACTTTACTTGATGATAAGAAAAACGTCAGCCGCAGAGATCTTGAATCTATAAACGAAATGATCGAAAAAGGTCACAGGTTTGCGATAGCGACGGGCCGTCCGATATACAGCGCAAAGGTCGTTGCGAAAAACCTCGGCCTGTACCGTGACGGTATATTTCTGATCGCATCGAACGGCGGAGTTGTGTTTGACTGCGGAAGTAGCAGTATATTAAGCGCAGAAACTCTTGACATGGATACGGTAAGAGATCTGTTCATCGCAGCGGGCACTGAAGGACTGTCGATCCATACATACACGGATGACTATGTTGTTTCCGTCAGAAACACAAGAGAGATAGATCTGTACTGTAAGAACATTCTGATGCCGCACAGACTTCTTGAGAGGATACCGGAAGATCTTCCGGCACGTCCGCCGAAGCTTATCGTGATGAGCATAAAGGAAGGGAGCCGTGCGATACTGGAAGACTTCGAAAAACGGCATGCCGCACTTGTATCCGGAAGGGCACAGTCGGTCTTTTCCAATGATTTTCTGCTTGAGTATCTGCCAATAGGAGTGTCAAAGGGAAATGCGATAGAAAAACTGTGCGCGCTTCTTGGGATACCTGTGGAAGATGCCGTGGCAGCAGGCGATGAGGCAAACGATATCCCGATGCTCAAAGCGGTGGGATGTGCAGTCGTTATGGCAAACGGGACCGATGAGACCAAGGCGTTCGCGGATCACGTCACGAAGCATACGAACAACGAGAGCGGTATATCGGAAGTGATACAGAGGTTTATATTGCAGTAGGTAAATATGAAGAAAGAAAATGCAGTGAAAATATTGATCATGGCCGGAGCACTGATGATGTTTGTCAGCGGATGCCGGAAAGATTCAGCGATGGAAGTCACAAACGGGCACATCGATGTTGATACTCAGGCGTTGAACGTTTCCGCACGGGGATCCGAGGATATTTCGCAGGAGGTATCGATGGAGATCGTAAGCCCACCCGAGGAGACGGCTGAGAATTTGGCAGAAGATGAAGTTCAGGCAGAGGATGAAGTTTTGGAGGAGACAAACCCCGAAGTGGCGTATGTCGACGCGACACCCGGAGCGGTGGAACCCGTTGCGCTCAACGGTGTATGGCAGTATGCGGATTATACGAAGATAAACAGCGGAACGGCAGCGCTTTACCGTGCCGCATCCGGAAGAAAGAACGTTGTCATAGGAGTTAATGCCGGACACGGAACAAAAGGCGGTCAGAGTGTTAAGACATACTGTCATCCGGATATGACACCGAAGGTGACCGGGGGAACAACGGCAGCGGGCGCTGTCACGGCTGTTGCCGTATCGGGCGGCATGTCGTTTGCCGACGGAGCAAGGGAAGCCGATGTGACACTGAGAATGGCACAGATACTTCGCGACAAGCTGCTTGCAAAGGGCTATGACGTACTGATGCTAAGAGACGGCCCCGATGTTCAGCTTGACAACATCGCACGTACCGTAATAGCGAACAATACCGCAAACTGTCTGATATCCCTTCATTGGGACGGAGACGGACTTGCATATGATAAGGGATGTTTCTATATCTCGACACCTGACGGTATCAAGAACATGGAGCCGGTCGCATCACACTGGCAGATGCATGAACAGCTCGGACAGGCGCTCATCTCGGGACTGCGTGACAGTGGCTGTAAGATAAACGGCGGCGGAAAGATGGCGATAGATCTGACGCAGACAAGTTACAGTACGATCCCTTCGATAGATATAGAACTCGGTAATCAGGCATCGGCACATGATGATGCGACACTTTCCAAGCTCGGTGACGGTCTCGTCCTGGGTATAGGAAGGCTGTTTTAGACATATAATGTTTCGCTTGTGGTTTTATACGGAAGTGTTGTATAATGTTTAGTCGGTAAAGTGTTATTTCAACTTATCGGTTATATGAATAATTAAGGAGAATCATCGTGAGAAAGCAAAACAGCATTATCAGAATCCTGATCGTAGTGTTCGCGGCACTGATCGCTATTCTTGTTATCGGAGGAGGAATATATCTGTTCTCCGCATCCAAGAAACTGAAGAGCATTCAGCTTCAGCCGGACTTTTCAGAGACATCTCTGGAGGTCGGAACACAGTACACATTCTCGATCGTAGCAACCCCGTCAAAGGCGAGCATCAAGAAGGCAACATGTACAGTTGATGATCCGACAAGCTCGTTTGAGATCGGTGATAACGGCAAGGCGATACTTACGACCGGAATGAACGAAGGAAACGTTACCGTATATGTTGAGTGTAAGGGTATCAAGAGTCAGATACTGACATACAGTATAGTTGATTCGGTAGCCCGTGCTCAGGCTGAAGCGGCGGCTCAGGCAGAGGCGCAGCAGAAGGCTGAGGAGGAAGCGGCGGCTCAGGCAGAGGCTGAGGCAGCGGCTACTCTCAAGAAGTACGTCAAATCTACCGGTGATGATGTAAACATAAGATCGACCAACAGTACGGACGGAGATGTTCTCGGCAAGGCCAAGAAAGGTGATATGTTCGAGAAGGTTGAGGATGTTGAAGACTGGACTCACATATTATATAAGGGCCAGGACGGTTACATGAAGACCGAATTCCTTACGGAGATATCCGAGGAGGAGTTTAACGAGGGACCGACAGAAGAGCCTGCAGACGAGAAGAAGGACGAGAAGAAGGAAGAAAAGAAAGAAGAAAAGAAGACAGAGAACACGGATAATAACCAGAATACCGATAATAACAATACTCAGGCTACACAGACCAAGGAAGAAGCCGAGGCTAAGGCAAAGGCCGATGCCGAAAAGCAGGCTGCCGAGGAGGCAGCAGCACAGCAGGCAGCTGCAGCAGCTGCAGCAGCACAGCAGACTCTGACACTCAGCGGAGTATCGGTAACACCGGCCGAGTACAAGCACCTTCTTGACAAGTTCCGTTTTGCAACACCCAACGGTACAGACGAGGAGGCAAAGGCCGAGGTAGAGATCCATTCCGGATCGGAACTTATCACGATACTTCAGTATGATGGATACAGGTAAGGACAGATCATCTATAATATCAAAGTTAAGGCACGTCGGGGATATGTATTATATCCTCGTCGTGCTTGCTTATACATCGACTCTCATGTTCTTCGGGATGCGGCCTGGAGTGGTGGCAACGGCGCTTATGCTGTTCATACTTGCGGTGCTGGCTGCCGGACATGACCTGAAAGTTAAGACACTGCAGGACGTGTTGGCAGTCGTTTTTTTTGTATATGAGATATTGTCGGTAATATGGCTCCTTGCAGGAGGATTCCCGCTGTCGGTGTTTACGGGAGAGTTCATCTCATCCGTATTGCCGATGGTATTTTATTTTGTCGGAAAGAGTGCGGGACGTGCGACCGGAAGATGGTATCGGATATATATTGCAGCAATGCTCATCCTCGGTATTCTCGGTATCGCTCTGTATGCTCTTGCACCGCAGTTTTACAATGACTGGCTTGTTGCGCTCAAATATACTTCCAAGGCTGATGCCGCAACAACAAGGGTCAGGATGAATTCGGTCGTCGGAAGTACGATACTCAGTTTTAACATGGTCGCAGGAATGATGGTATCCGCCTGGTTCATGAATACAAAGAGAACGGATAGATCTAAGCACGACATGGCATTTGCGGTTACCGGAATGACGGTATGCTTCCTGTCGGCAGTCCTTGCCAACCAGAGGAGCGGCCTTGTTGCGGCGGCGCTTGTCATAGTATATGTGAACTGTCTTGTTTTCTTTGTTCTTGATATGATCCCAAGGAAGTATTTCTGGATAGAGTTAGGAACGGTTGCCGTACTGTTTATTGCACTGTGCGCAGTCAGATTTGATTATGTGCTGAAGTTCTGGTACAGGATAATATCGCTTCCGACTGCCGTTTCCGAAAGGAGCGAGCAGTGGGTCGCAGCGGTCAACAATATGTATACGACATGGCTCGGGAACGGACTCGGGGCTAACGGACACAGAGCGATAGGGATAGAAGATGCCCACGTGATCGCTGACGGAGGGCTCGTTAAACTGTACTGCGAGAACGGGGTCATAGGATTTTCGATATGGATATATCTGATACTTCTGGCGGTAAGGAACGGTGCAAAGAGGCTTTCAGATCACTATACGGAGCTGGGGATCGTTGCAGTCGGAATACTTCAGTCGATAGGCTCGAACATGCTCGCATTTCAGTTCTGCGCACCGGTATTCTGGTTTGCGGTCGGCCGTATGTGTACGGATCATGACGGGGAGGCAGAGTGATGAGCCTTATCTCGCTTAGATTCGTGATTTTTTTTGCCGTTGTTCTGGCGGTATACTATCTTATCCCGGCACGTCACCAGTGGAAGGTTCTGCTTGCAGCGAGTCTTCTGTTCTATGTTCTTGCAAATCCCGTGTATATAGTCTTCATACTTATATCGATAGTCTCAACGTGGGCGCTCATGCGGGATCCAAAGAGATCCCACTTTATAATAACGATTGTTATCAATCTGGGATTGCTCATATTTTTCAGATACAGCGTATATTTAGGAGTCCGCAGTCTGGCAGTGCCGCTCGGTATATCATTTTATACTTTCATGACTCTCGGATACGCACACGACTGTTATGGAAAGAAGATACAGCCCAGTTCCGATCTTCTGAAGTATGCATTGTTCATATCATATTTTCCGCAGATCACCGAAGGCCCGATAGGAACATATCAGAAAATGATGGACAGGCTCACGGCAGAGCATAAATATGAGCTTTCCAATATCAAAGAGGGCGGATACCGTGTGATAAAAGGCGTGTTCAAGAAGCTTGTGATCGCGGGGAGGCTGAATTATTACGTAGATACCGTATTTTCGGCTCCGGATTCGCAGGGCGGACTTACACTGCTTATCGGGGTGTTCTTTTATGCGATAGAGCTGTACGCCGATTTTTCGGGATATATGGATATTGCCTGCGGCATATCGAGGATGCTCGGGATCGAGCTTGCGGAGAACTTCATACGTCCGTATTTTTCGCGTGACATACAGGAATACTGGAGAAGATGGCATATCACATTGAACGAGTGGTTTAAGGAGCACCTTATGTTGCCGGCCGTTACATCCTCATGGAACCGCAAGGCTGCAAAGGGCCTTGGCAGGATATTCCCGAAAGCAAAGAAGGGAAATCTTCGTACCGTATTTCCTCTCATCCTTGTCTGGATCATAACCGGTATATGGCATGGCGCGGAAGCCGTGTACATCGGCTGGGGCGTATATTTTGCGATCATAATGATGATCTCGGTCCTTTCGATGGGACAGGTGAAGAAACTTAAGAAGAAGATAGGATGGAATGATGAAAATCGCGGGATCATAGTGTTCAAGACTCTCAGGACGTTCTTTATCGTGCTGATGGGTGAGGTGATGTTCCGCGCGGAAAGTCTTAAGGATGCTTTTCTCATATACAGGAAGATTTTTACGGATACAAGGATCGGAGCCGCATCTGTAGCTTCGGCACTGACGCCGTTCGGAAACGGTAACCAGGCGCTTGCGTCGGTCCTTATCCTTATCGTCCTCATCGGAGGACTGTTTGTTGTTGAGTGGCGCAAGGAATGCGATCCGAATGCTTTTACAAAGCACAGGTATCTGTATGCCGGGGCGATGATGGTAGCTACCGTGCTGTTCGGTGTGCTTGGAGCATCAAGGTTTATGTATCAGGCGTTTTAGAATGAAGAAGATGATCATTACAATCCTCATAGCGTTTATTGTGTGTCTTGCGGCAGTAGGCTTCAAGAATTACTGCTCGTGCATGATACCGATCCATAACCGCGGTATAGAGGGACTCCTTTCGCAGGGCGATCAGGAGATACTGTTTCTCGGATCGTCAACATTTCGAAGTAATCTTGACATAGACATGCTTGATGAAAACTTCGATGACAGTGCGTATATACTCGCATACGGCGGAAACCAGTATATTGCCTGTTCCATACAGTATGATGAGATAAAACGTCGCGGAGGTCATACCGACATTCTGGTTATCGAACTTGATCCGCTCCTTCTGACGGAAGAGGTCAAACTGTCGGATTCGAGAGTCATATGGGACCTGTCGTGGGAAGGGAAAAAGCGCCTGTGGCAGAGAATGTCGGAAAGCTCGGATGCCGATCTTCCGCTTTTCTTCGAATATTTCGTTACGGCGGGAATGGATGATCTTATCACATATCCGGTCACCGAACCGTTCTATGCAACAAGGTATAAAAAAGGCGCCAAGACCGGCGAGACACCGTCGGGAGGCGCGCAGTTTCTTGAGAACGAGCAGTTTGATATAAGCACTCTTAAACCTGTTAAGGCACAGGAGGAAGCGCTGTTGTCGCTTATAAGAAAATGCAGGGCCGACAACGTGCCTTACATTCTCCTTGAATGCCCACACTATCACAGACTGCAGGAAGATCCGGTATATCAGGAAAACCTGACATATATAACGGAACTTGTCAAAAATGAAGATGCACAATGTATATTTGCCGCCGATACCGGTTTTGACACACATAACCCCGAATACTTCGAGGACATGAGTCATATGTCCGCAGAGGGAAGACGTGTATATACAAAGGCTCTTATCGACAGGATACGGTCTACGAAAGCTTATTGATAAGATCGAACATCGCCTTTGCGCTGTTGAAGTTCGCAGGTATGATAGCGGTCGCGGGGATCGAGACATCATATTCTTCATCGATGGCACTTATGATCTGAATGATGTCAAAGGATGTCAGTATATTTCCGTCGACAAGATCGGTGGCGGTTTCAAAGTCGATATCATCACGTATATCCTGCAGCAGTTCTATCAGTTTTTCCATATGTGTTACTCCTTATCTGTTGAATATCGTTCCGGTTGGAATATGCCTTATGCGATGATTATAACAGATACGATTTTCTTCTTGCAATGCAATTGTATCGGTGGTAATATACTTATGATGTTTTTGAGTATGAAGTGAGCTGTCCGCAGCTCACTTCATTGCTTGTATGGTAACAAAGGAGGACAGATGTCCAAAAGGGAAGAGATCGAAACGCGTGTTGAGCAGCTCCTTCTTCCCATACTAGACGGATTCGCATTTGACCTGTGGGACGTCGGGTATGTAAAGGAAGGAAAAGAGATGTTCCTTCGCGTGTTCATCGACAAAGAGGGTGGCATTACGATCGATGACTGCGTGTCGGTATCGAGAAAACTGTCCGATCTGCTCGATGAGGATGATTTTATAGGAGAGCCATATACTCTCGAAGTCAGCTCACCGGGACTCGGAAGACGGCTCGTTAAGGACAGGGAGTTTTCAAGGAGCATCGGAAGGGATGTCGACGTGAAGTTCTACAAGAGTGTTGACGGCACGAAGGAGACGACAGGGCGCCTTGTTGCATTTGATAAGGACAGCATCACGATCGCAGCAAACGGCAAAGAGGAAAGATGCTATAACCGGAGCGAGATAGCATCCGTAAAACTGTCCCTCGATCTCTGATCAACAGTTAACCGGCCGCATAGCGGCATAGATCAATAAAAAGGAGAATAAAAATGGCAAAGAAAGAAGTTCAGAAGGAAGACAGCGGAAAAGAGCTTTTGATGGCTCTTGAGATATTGGAGAAGGAGAAGGATATCAGTAAAGAGACGATGTTCGAAGCTATCGAAACGTCCCTTCTTACGGCGTGCAAGCAGCATTTCGGACGCTCCGACAACATGCATGTCGAGATCGACAGGGAGACCGGTAAATTTAAGGTCTTTGCTGCCAAGACCGTTGTGATGAAGCCTGAGGATAATGTCGCTCAGATCGCAAAGGAAGAAGCCAAGAAGATAGTTCCCGGCGTAAAGGTCGGTGATGTCATAGATGTTGAGATCGAGAGTAAGGATTTCGGACGTATCGCAACAACAAATGCCAAGAACGTGATACTCCAGAAGATCCGCGAAGAGGAACGTTCTGTTGTCGTCAAGACATTCAAGGACAAGGAACGCAGTCTGGTAACAGGCGTTGTTCAGAGATATGTAGGCAAGAACGTTTGCATAGATCTTGGAAAAGCGGATGCTTTCCTTCCCGAATCGGAGCAGATACCCAGAGAGAACCTTCGTGTCAATGACCGCGTAAAGGTTTATGTGGTTGAGGTCAAGGATAATAACAGAGGGCCGAGGATCTCTGTTTCACGTACACATCCGTACCTTGTAAAATGCCTGTTCGAGGCTGAGGTTGCCGAGATCCGTGACGGAAGCGTAGAGATCAAGTCGATCGCCAGGGAGGCGGGAAGCCGTACCAAGATGGCGGTATGGTCAAATAATCCCGACGTTGATCCCGTCGGAGCATGCGTCGGTATGAACGGTACAAGAGTAAATGCCGTTGTAGATGAGCTTCGCGGCGAGAAGATCGATATAATCAGCTGGGATGACAACCCGGGTATTCTCATCGAGAATGCACTGTCTCCCGCAAAGGTCGTATTTGTCATCGCCGACAGTGATGAAAAATCAGCCAAGGTAGTCGTTCCCGATGACCAGTTATCACTTGCGATCGGTAAGGAAGGACAGAATGCAAGACTTGCAGCCAAGCTTACGGGCTTCAAGATCGACATCAAGTCCGAGACGCAGGCGAAAGATACTCCGGGATTCCGTCTTGAAGATTACTATGACGAAGATGAAGAGTATGAGTACGAAGACGGTGAATACTACGAAGGAGAGTATGAAGAAGGCGAGTACGCCGAAGAAGAACCTGCCGGAGAAGAATGATCCATATGAAAAGAGATCCTGTATTACAACTGCTGGGGCTGGCACAGAGAGCCGGATTCGTAAAGAGCGGCGAATTCATGACGGAGAGCACCATCAAGGAAGGAAGATCATTCCTGTGCATCGTCGCAACAGATGCTTCAGACAATACAAGGAAACAGTTCGCAGATATGTGCGCTTACCACAAAGTGCCTTATGTGGAGTATTCGGACAAGGAAAATCTCGGACATGCGATAGGAAAAGAGTTTCGCGCCTCATTGTGTGTTACGGATGAAAACCTTGCAAAGCAGATCCGATCGAAGATAGTTACGGAGGTGTAGTGATAAATGGCAAAAGTGAAAGTTCATGAGATAGCAAAAGAATTTGATATAAAAAGCAGTGAGGTCGTTGCGATCCTTGCCGGAATGGGAATAGAAGGAAAAGCACCTGCATCCGGACTTGAGGATGATCAGGTAGAGGCGCTTCGAAAGAAACTGTCGGGCAAAGGGAAAGCTCCGGAGCCTAAGGTGGAGAAGAAACCGGCGGCACCGGCAAAACCTGCAGGACCTGCGGGAGCAGTTCCTGTCAAAAAGAAAAAGCCTATAATCGTTGTTTCTTCAGCGAGAAATTCACAGATGGGAAATCGCGGTATGTCACAGGGAGGAAGAGGTGCAGCCCCTGCGGCACGTCAGGGAGGCATCATCCGACCTACGGTACCTACGACAGCTGAAAGAGCAGCCAGAAACGCAGAAACATTACAGGGAGGCGATAGAGATCGTTTACGTAGAACAGGCATTACGCCTAAAAAAGAAAGTACAGAGACTGATAAAACTGTTGTCAATACTGTTGGGAGCAGTAGCAATAGTGCTGGCGGTAGTGCTGGAACTGTTGAACCGCGAGACCAGAAACCTGCCGAGCAGACAAGAACAGGAAGACCCTCAGCAGAACGCCCCGCAAGACCTGCAGGAGAGCGTCCTGTAAGACCTGCATCTGACCGCCCGGCAAAACCCGAGCGTCAAAGAGGCGGAATAGTCATCAATCAGGGCCGCGGATTTAATGCATCATCCGAGCCGCCGAAGGATAACGGCAGCAGAGGCGGAAGCGGAAGAAAAGGAAACGTTTCAAAGGATAAGAACAAGAAAGACCGTATCTATGAAAATGAGGACGGTTTCAAGGGAGGAAAACAGGTTAAGGGCAAAGGCTCCAAGATGCCTGTACGTCCCGTAGAGAAGAAGGAAGAGCCTGAAGAGGAGAAGATCAAGGTTATCACTCTTCCGGAGACGATCACGATCAAGGAACTTGCCGACAAGATGAAGATACAGTCTTCACAGATCATCAAGAAGCTGTTCCTCCAGGGCAAGGTAGTGACCGTTAATGAAGAGATCTCATACGAGGAAGCGGAAGAGATCGCCGTTGAGTACGATATACTGTGCGAAAAAGAGGTTGTCGTTGATGTTATCGAGGAACTCCTGAGAGAAGAAGAAGAGGATCCGGCAACAATGACGAGCCGTCCGCCTGTTATATGTGTCATGGGTCATGTCGATCACGGTAAGACTTCACTTCTTGATGCGATAAGGAACACGAAAGTCATCGAAGGCGAGGCCGGAGGAATCACGCAGGCTATCGGTGCTTATGTTGTAAATGTTAACGGCAGGAACATTACGTTCCTTGATACACCCGGTCATGAGGCTTTCACTGCGATGCGTATGCGTGGTGCAAATGCGACGGATATCGCTATCCTCGTTGTTGCAGCAGATGACGGTGTAATGCCGCAGACTGTTGAGGCTATCAATCATGCAAAGGCTGCCGGTATCGAGATTATCGTTGCCGTCAACAAGATAGATAAGCCTTCGGCAAATATAGACAGGGTTAAACAGGAACTGTCCGAGTATGAACTCGTTCCCGAAGATTGGGGAGGAAGTACGGTATTTGCACCCGTATCAGCCAAGACCGGAGAAGGTATCAAAGAGCTACTCGAGATGATCCTTCTTACAAGCGATATACTTGAACTTAAGGCAAATGCGAACAGGAGAGCCAGAGGTATGGTCATCGAGGCACAGCTTGACAAGGGCCGTGGCCCCGTTGCTACCGTACTTGTACAGAAGGGTACTCTCAAGGTGGGTGATTTTATCGCCGCAGGCGCATCCCACGGTAAAGTAAGGGCGATGATAGACGACAGCGGACGCAGGGTTAAGGAGGCAGGACCTTCTACGCCTGTTGAGATACTGGGTCTTAATGATGTGCCCGGAGCCGGAGAAGTGTTCGTATCGCTTGATTCCGATAAGGAAGCAAAGAACTTTGCCGAAACGTTCATAGCACAGAACAAGGTTAAGCTTCTTGATGATACGAAGATGAAATCCAAGATGTCTCTTGAAGGTCTGTTCTCCAAGATCCAGGAGGGTAACCTTAAGGAACTCAACCTTATCCTTAAGGCTGATGTACAGGGTTCTGTTGAGGCTGTTAAGGAGTCTCTGCTGAAGCTTTCGAATGAAGAAGTCGTTGTCAAAGTCATCCACAGCGGAGTCGGTGCGATCAACGAGTCGGATGTCATCCTTGCAAGCGCGAGTGAAGCCATCATCATCGGTTTCAATGTCCGTCCCGATGCTACCGCAAAGGCTACGGCTGAGACGGAGGGCGTTGATATAAGACTGTATGATGTAATATACAAGGCTATCGAGGATGTTGAGGATGCCATGAAGGGTATGCTAGATCCCGTATTCGAAGAGAAAGTCATCGGTCATGCCGAGATACGTCAGATATTCAAGGCCAGCGGTATAGGAAACATTGCCGGTGCATATATGCTCGACGGCGTTATGCAAAGGGGCTGCCTTGTCAGGATAACGAGAGAAGGCGAGCAGATCTACGAAGGCAAGCTTGCTTCACTCAAGAGATTCAAGGATGACGTGAAGGAAGTCAAGGCGGGATTTGAATGCGGTCTCGTATTTGAAGATTTCGGTGATTTTGCCGAGCTTGATATAGTAGAAGGCTATATCATGGAAGAGGTACCCAGAAAATGAGAAAAAACAGCATCAAGAATACAAGGATAAATGCAGAGGTCATGAAGGTGCTGGCCAATCTTATCCGCGGCGAGATCAAGGATCCGCGGATAGCTCCGATGACATGCGTCACGGATGTGGAAGTCGCACCGGATCTTAAGACATGCAAGGTTTATATAAGTGTACTGGGCGATGATATAACCCGCCAGGAGACTATGGACGGCCTTCGGAACGCCGAGGGGTTCATGAGAAAACAGCTGGCATCGACGCTCAACCTTCGCAATACACCCGAGCTTAAGTTCATATCCGATACATCAACAGAGTATGGAATGGCAATGTCTGCCAAGATAGATGAAGTAATGGCTCCTATCCACGAAAGGGACGGCGAATGAATCTTCTCGAAGAAATAGGCAATGCGAAGACTGTAGGCATAGCCGGACATATAAGGCCCGACGGAGACTGCATCAGTTCCACGCTGGCTCTTTTGGCATACCTTAAATGCGCAAGGCCTGATATGAACTGTGTTGTTTTTACGCAGGACAATCCGCCTACCATATTTTCATATCTGGAAGGATATGACCGGATGAACCTGACGTACAGTTATGACGGGAAGTTTGATGTTTTCATCGCTCTTGACGTAAGTTCCTGTGACAGGCTGGGTGATGCACTGCCGTACTTTGAGCAGGCCGGTAAGACCATATGTGTGGATCATCATGAGACCAATCCGGGACTTGCCGATGTAAATGAGATAAGACCGCACGCATCGAGCACATGCGAAGTGCTGTTTGAACTGTTTGAGAAGCAGTATATCAACAAAGCGGTCGCAGAATGCCTCTTTACGGGCATAGTACATGACTCGGGCGTATTCCAGTACTCGAACATGAGCCGCAGGAGTTTTGAGATCGTTGGACAGCTTGTTGAATACGGATTTGACGGACCAAAGATCATACAGGAGACGTTTTACGAAAAATCATATATCCAGAATCAGATATTGGGACGTGCCCTTCTTGAGAGCATACTGTTCATGGAAGGTAAATGCATAGTAAGCATGGTCGACAGGAAGATGATGGACTTCTATAACGTTCTGCCCAAGCATCTTGAAGGTATCGTTAACCAGCTCAAGAATACAAAAGGCGTTGAAGTTGCCATCTTCATGTACGAGATGGGCACGCAGCGGTTCAAGGTGAGCATGCGCTCAAACGGTGGTGTAAATGTTGCAAAGATCGCAACAATGTTTGGCGGCGGCGGACACGACAGGGCAGCGGGAGTTGAGATGAACGGAACGTACTATGATGTTATCAACGCGCTGTCGCATGAAATAGAAAAGCAGATCTGATCATGGACGGTATGATCAATATTTACAAAGAGAGCGGTTATACGAGCCATGATGTTGTAGCCCGTCTTCGCGGTATACTTCATACGAAGAAGATCGGTCATACCGGGACGCTCGATCCGATGGCGGAAGGAGTACTGCCCGTATGTGTCGGAGCGGCAACAAAACTCTGTGAGATGTTCACGGATCATGATAAAGAATATGAAGCTGTAATGCTCCTTGGAAAAACATATGATACGCTTGACGTAACAGGCGTTATGAAAGAGTCGCGAGAAGTTATGTCAACTAACGAGGAGATCGGGACTGCCATAAGATCCTTTATCGGAGGCTATGATCAGGTTCCGCCGATGTACTCCGCCAAAAAGGTCGGGGGACAGAAGTTGTATGATCTTGCAAGGAGCGGAAAAGAAGTAGAAAGAAAGCCGGTATTTGTAAACATATACGATATCGGTATAACCTCGATCGACATACCGAGGGTAACTGTCCGTGTTAAGTGCGGTAAAGGTACATATATCAGATCGCTCATAGATGATATAGGAACGAAACTCGGCTGCGGCGCCGCAATGGAGAAACTTACGAGAACGAAAGTGGGAGAGTTTGACATAACAGGTGCAGTTAAACTGGATGAGCTTGAAAAGATCGTCGCCGAGGATAAAATATCGGATGTAATCATAAGCCTTGAAGACATATTCCGCGCCCTTAAGGGATGTACGATGACGCCGGAGTTATCAAAGCTTCTGAGGAACGGTAATGTCATAAGCGGAAAAAGCATGAGACGTCTGCCGGATACTCCTGCCGGCATGTCCGACGGGGAAAAGATAAGGATGTACGATCACGAGGGATCTTTTATCGGGATATACGAGTATAAGAGACCGGGTGATATTTTTAAACCATATAAGATGTTTTTAAACTGATCTTGCAAAGGATTTCTATCGAATGAATATAATAACAGGCACAACTGAATTTTCGATCCCGGAAAAGACCGTAGTATCGATAGGGAAGTTCGACGGAGTACACAAGGGTCACCTATATATCGTTAAGAGGATGAAGGAGTATATCAGAAGAGGATACAAGCTCTGCGTTCTGACTTTTGACATTCCGCCTTCGAGTCTGGGATTTGGAAGCGATAAAGGCGTCCTTCTGACAAATGCGGAGAAGAGAAGCATATTTGCCGAACTCGGTATCGATTACTATGTTGAATTTCCGTTTTACGAAAAGACAGCATCCATAACGGCACAGCAGTTCATCGAGGAGTTTGTGTCTGACAGGCTCAATGCGGGTGCCGTAGTTGTCGGCGAAGACTGCACGTTCGGACAGGGCGCTCTCGGAAATGCGCAGATGCTGCGCGATTTCGGCCCGATATATGATTATGAGGTCGAGATCATAAACAAGATCAAGGACGGCAAGAAAGTCATCAGTTCAACGTACCTTAAAGAACTTCTGGCAGACGGCAAGACTACCAAAGTCAAGAGCCTGTCATACCGGCCATATCATGTGAGCGGAAGATTCCGTCGGGATCCTGTGGGAGTGGGAGGCAATACGTGGTATTATATACTTGATATACCTGAAGAAAAATCGATGCCTCTCGGCGGTGTGTATTATTCCAAAGTAGTCTATGAGGATGAGCATTACGATGCGATGACAAATGTGAGGACCGATAACCGGACGCTTGAGACATACATATACGGAGGCGTCAGGGGAATACAAAGAGGGGACGTATCCATTGCACTTCTGGAGTGGAAGCGCGAAGAGGTCAAGTACTATAAGATATCCGATCTTAACAAACAGATAAAGCAGGATATATTTGACGGACAGAAATGGCATAAGGAACATGCGGTTAACCGGTAATCGCAGGAGTGTGCGATGTCAGTATTTACATTGATCATATTACCGCTTGTCGGCGGTCTCGGACTGTTCCTATACGGAATGCATATGATGGGAGAAGGTATTGAGAAGGCTGCGGGAGCAAAGCTTCGTTCAATACTTGAGTTCTTTACGAGGAACACCCTGTCCGGTCTTGCCGTGGGCGTTTTGTTCACTGCGATAATACAGTCGTCATCGGCCTGTACTTCCATGGTCGTCAGCTTTGTCAATTCCGGCATAATGGATCTGTACCAGGCGGTGGGCGTCATATTCGGCGCCAACATAGGTACGACGGTCACTTCACAGCTCGTTTCGTTCGATCTTGCCGACTATGCTCCGATACTTGTTCTTGCCGGCGTCATAATGCTCCTGTTCTTTAAAAAGATATTTGTTCAGAAGATCGGTGAGATACTTGCCGGTTTTGGTATACTGTTTCTCGGACTTAACAACATGTCAGGCGCCATGGGCACGCTCCATCAGATCCCCGGTGCTCTCGAACTTTTTTCAACCGTATCAAATCCCATACTTGCGATATTAGTCGGAATGATTGTCACTGCCGTGGTACAGAGTTCATCCGTTACCGTCAGCATAATACTTCTGATGGCCACACAGGATCTTCTCGATCTGCCTACATGCCTGTTCATGATACAGGGATGTAACATCGGTGCGTGCGCGACGGCGCTGCTGTCATCGGTCGGCGGAAAGAAAGACGCAAAGCGCGCCGCGATGATCCATCTGTTATTTAATGCGATCGGTACGTTATTCTTTATAATATTCCTTGCCTTCGGCATGGATTGGTTCATCAAAGTCGTTCTTGACATATCAAACGGAAACAAAGGCAGATTCGTCGCAAATGCTCATACCATAGTTAAGATCACACAGGTTATCGTTCTGCTTCCTTTCACAAAGGTCATAGTTAAGCTGACGCATCTGTTCGTCAGGGGAGAGGATGAGAAGATCGGATACAGGCAACAGCTCCAGCTCAAGTACATCGGTGGGAATAACGTATTTTCTCCTGCAACGGCTGTTGTTGATGTATCCAAGGAGCTTGAGAGGATGGCGTATCTTGCGAGCGAGAATCTGAACCGTGCGATGAACGCGCTGATCACGCTCGACGAGGAAGATATCGAGGAAGTATATCGAGTTGAAGAGAACATTAACTTCCTTAATCATGAGATAACCAATTATCTCGTCAAGATCAGCCAGACGAACCTGCCGGTTGAAGATGCAAAGAGCATAGGCGGTCTGTTCCATGTGGTAAATGACATTGAGCGTATCGGAGATCATGCGGAGAACGTGGCGGATTCTGCAAGGACGAGGATCAGGACAGGGTGCGGTTTTTCGCCGGAGGCGATAAAGGAGATGACCGTGATGCTCGAGATGGTAAATACGCTCGTGCAGTATGCGGTTGAAATGTTCAGGAACGATTCAAGCGAGCACCTTGACGATATAAGACGTCTCGAGGATGAAGTTGACCGCAGGGAACGTCAGTATCAGCAGAATCATGTCGATCGTATGACAAGAGGAGAATGCAAGCCTGAAGGCGGGATGATCTTCTCGGATGTCATATCCGGTCTTGAGAGGGTGGCAGATCATGCCACGAACATCGCTTTTGCCATATATAATAATGATAATTAACAGTTTACAAGGCTTATCTGCTGTGGTAGAATAGCAGATGTTGTAAAAACCTGTGCTTCGACATTGGCAAGCCGTGCCGCAGTACAAGGGGTTAATCTAATGATTTTGGCGTATGCCGAGGAGGATTTTATGATCACTAAAGAGAAAAAAGCAGCAATAATGAAAGAGTACGCGACTGTTCCCAACGATACGGGTTCACCTGAAGTTCAGATCGCAGTACTTACGGCAAGGATATCCGAACTTACGGAGCATCTGAAGGCCAATCCGAAAGATCATCATTCAGCAAGAGGTATGTACAAGATGATCGGTCAGAGAAGAGGACTTCTTGACTACCTGAAGAAGAAGGATATCAACAGATACAGAACGCT
>JAFZQP010000095.1 GCA_017620345.1 Lachnospiraceae bacterium | reverse complement strand
GCTCATGTGCGGTCATCTTGTAAGTATCAAGGTATGAGGTCGCATCGATGAAAACCTCGTCGCACGAGTATACGAGGATATCTTCGGGCGCGATATATTTCAGATAGATCTTATATATCTCCGTACTGTACTTCATATAGAGAGCCATGCGCGGTGTCGCGGTGATGTAGTCGACTTCAAGAGAAGGATCGGCGTTAAGCTCATTGATATTGTCGGACTTGCCGGTGAGTTTTCTGTGTGGAGCCCTGCTTCTGCGCTCAGCATTTACGAGCTTTACCTGCTGGACCACCTCAAACAGCCTCGGACGTCCGGGAAGCCCGAACGACTTGAGACTCGGCGATACAGCAAGGCATATGGTCTTCTCCGTGCGGCTCGCATCTGCCACGACGAGATTGGTCGTAAGCGGATCACATCCCCGGTCGACACATTCCACCGAGGCATAGAAACTCTTCAGATCGATTGCGATATACTTACGCTCCATATGTATATAATAATCCCATTTCCGGTCGGGGTAAACATATGTTTTGTTTTATCACAGGAGTTTCGAAGCAGTGGGGAAAGTTGCAATGATAGCCTCGCACAAATATAATTCAGGATATGAGCAGACAATTATCCGAAAATCGTATATACCGCATTGATGACATAGGAGATGAGCGCGTTTCACTATACACTAACTACAACGAACCGCAGCTCTATCATATAAACGAGCCCGGCCCCGGTATATTCATCGCAGAAACACCGATGGTGATAGAGAGGGCTATGGACTATGGCGCGAAGCCTATATCATTCTTTGTTGAATCAGGTGCACTTGGGAAGGATGAAGTATTAATGGTTCTTGAAAGGGCTCCGGAAGTTTCGGTATTTACAGCCGAACTGTCTGTGATAAATCAGATAACCGGATTTAACCTCACAAGAGGGATGCTTGCCGCATTTGAGCGGCCACAGCTTCCTGACGCAGCTGACCTTCTCGCATCCGTAAAGAACATCGCTGTCCTTGAAGACATTGTCAATCCTACAAATATAGGCGCGATCTTCAGATCGGCAGCAGCCCTCGGAGTCGATTCCATACTTCTGACATCCGGCTCGACCGACCCGTTTTACAGAAGATCCGCAAGAGTATCAATGGGAACAGTGTTCATGATCCCATGGACATACATCCCAAAGGAAGTCTGCGTCACCGACCTGCTTCATGACAGTGGCTTTACAATAATATCAATGGCACTAACCGAAAATGCCACACCACTAACCAACCCGGTCCTTCTTGAAAGCGATAAGCGAGCGATCATATTTGGATCGGAAGGCGACGGGATAAGCGAAGAAACCCTTAACGGGAGTGATCATATCGCGATCATCCCGATGCAGAACGGAGTCGATTCACTGAATGTTGCCGCCTCGAGTGCGGTGGCGTTCTGGCAGTTGTGCAGGAGATGAGAGAAAATCATTTTGCATTAGCAAGCTTTTCTATGACAGCTTCCTCAATAAAACTGTTGAGACTTTGATTGTGTGAGAATGCATAGATTGCAGCCTGCCGATGAATATCCTTGTTCTTAAATCGAACATTTAGACTTCCTTTGTAGGGAACTTCCGGATCCGTTCCTTCCCTATTGCATTGATCAAGATAATCATCGATAGCACCATGAAAATCAGATACGAGCTCAGTTGCATTTGTTCCTTCGTATGAGATAAGAGAACGAATCCCCTGAACACTACCATAGAAAAGGCCATCGCCTTCAGAGAATTCGACACTACCGACATAACCTTTGTATTGCATGGTATTATTCATAATAGCCCCTTTCATGTTTGGAGAAGATTAGCCGTTCTTTTAGATTAAGAGGTTCTGTCTTTGAATATAGCATTTGAACCGCGATTAAGCAACTAAAAATAGTTGCTTAATCTACATCTGAGTAATTCAAAGCGAAAACTGTTTATGGTAAAATACTTAATATAGCAGTATCGGATAAGATGGTTGAAAAACCTTTGATGGTGGCGTTTATACGAGATCAGATTGGAGGATATTTTGGACGTTCTATCCAAAAGCCAAATGTCCGAAGAGGATATAAAACTCAATTACATAACACCGGCGATTCAGAGTGGGTGGCGAAACCACATAACCATGGAGACTAAGATTACCGATGGCCGTATCAATCTCCGCGGTAATATGGCTGTTCGTAGCACGCCTAAATATGCTGATTATCTTCTATATCTTAATGACGGTAAGCCTATAGCTGTTGTAGAGGCAAAAGATAATAACCATTCCGTATCACATGGTCTTCAACAAGCCATCACATATGCAAGGATGATGGATTTGCCGTTTGCATATTCGTCAAACGGTGATGCGTTTTTCGAACATGACTTCTTAACTGGTCAGGAACGTCAGATCAGTCTTGATGAGTTTCCGGCGCAGGATGAGCTGATCGCAAGGTATTTTGCGGAAATCAACAATGGGCAAGGCATAACTGATGCTGAAAAGAAAATCGTTGATCAGCCATATTATTCATCCCAAAGTACATATCCACCAAGATATTACCAACGAAACGCAATAAACCGTACTGTTGATGCGATAGCAAAGGGCCAGGACAGGCTTCTTCTTGTTATGGCTACTGG
>JAFZQP010000094.1 GCA_017620345.1 Lachnospiraceae bacterium | reverse complement strand
TCCTGCCGAAAACAGTGTCATATAAAAATCCCGTGATCTTATTCATCAGACATCCCCCGTTATCTACTTCGCGAGAGAGCGCAGAACAAGCATGATGATAAACTCGATTGCACCGATCGCACACAGTATCATCACGCCTTTAACGCCCGGTTTCTTAACCTCTATCTTTGATACGAAAAGATACCCGACAAGCAGCATCACGCCGTAATAAACGACCGTCATGTCAAGCGGCGTCATGAACTGTAAGAGCATTACAAACGGGAAGATAAGTGCGGCGGAGGTAACAGGAAGCCCTGTGTATGATTTTCGCTTGCCGCCCTCCTCTTTCTGACGCTTGTCTTCAAGCACGTTGAAGTATGCGAGCCTGATCATCGCCATGAGAACATAGAGCATCATGACGAGCATCGCGAGGATCGGAACGAGAACGTCAAGCCAGTTGCCGGTGTGAAGTTTCGGGACCATCGTAAACTCCGGATTCTGCCAGATCATCGCCTCACCGATAATCGCGGGAAGCACGCCGAACGCGACGAGATCCGAGAGCGAATCGATCTGAATACCGAACTTGACCTCATCCTCGGTACGATTTTTCTTGTGACGCGCAACCTCTCCGTCGAACGCATCACAAAGCCCGCAAAAAAGCAGGAAGAACGTCCCAAGGAACGGATGTCCTTCACCGATGAGCGAGATCGTTATTCCGAGCCCCGCCGAAACAAGTGACAGATATGTCAGTATTACCGTGTAGTTATAATATCCAAGCATCAGTTATCCTCTTTCTCCGGCTCCCCGGAACCGCCTCTTCTGTTGATCGCAAAATACCCGACGGCAACGATCACGATACACACGAGTACGCATATGTAGAACGAGATACCGCGGCTCGTGAGCTCAAGGCTCGTGGCTTCGGACTCGTTCATCAGATCCTTAACACCGTCGATCATGAGAAAATCAAACACTCCGATCGCACCGGGCACCGGAATGCACGTCGATCCGATGACCGAAAATGCATGCGTCGCCCAGACATCGACCGCCTTTGAAAACTGCCCGCCGCCCGCCATGAAGATCATCGCGGAGACACATATCTGAAGCGCGCGCTGCAGGAAATTGAATATAAAACACTTAACGAGCATGCCGCGGTGTCCGTCGATCATCTCCGCACAGTCACGGTACTCGTTCGTTATCCGGTCAAGCCGCTTCTCAAACCTTTCGGGATTCCTGATCAGTTTGATCTTACCGAAGATCTTAAGAAGAAAAGCGCCGATCGCGTGGACCCAGTTTTCCTTCTTGATAAGGAGTATTATGAACGTGATCAGTACACCGAGGATGACGTATCCGAGAATTATCAGAAACAGCGCAAATGGCGTGAAATTGATGAACAGCTGCGGTCTTATCACAACCGCGATTATCCCGATCGTCATGATGGATGCCGTGTACATCACGAGGTTCAGGAGAAGCGCCACAGCAGATACCGCCGCAGGTACCCCGTCAGCCATCATGAAGAACGCGCTCGCAGGCTGACCGCCCGTAGCCGACGGCGTGATCGCCGAAAAATAGATGTCGGCCGCCGAATAAACTATGCCTTTATTGACCGATCGCTTGTAACCGAACGCCTTTATGACCGACAGAAGCGCCAGTCCCTCAAACACGATGTAACAGATCATGCAAAGAACCGCGAGGATCACCCAGAATCTGTCCGCTCTTCTGTAATATGCGAGAAAATCATTTATCGAGTAATTCTTCGTCTGGCTTATGACCGCCCAAATCGAAAGCGCAGCGAGCACGAGCGCGACAGCGGACCATAATTCGTTTTTCTTCTTGCCCATGTTCATCTGATTATCTCATCTATCGTCGTGACGGTTGAAAATGTCCCTTTGTGTCTTGCTATGATGTCCTTCATCTTGGACAGTTCGAAATAGTTGACGTAGCAGATCAGCGTCTTGTTCTCTCCGGCTATCGCGCCGTACGAATCCATGATCGTGCATGTCTTGTTCAGGTCTTTCTTGATATCCTTGATGAGTTCGTCAACTTCCTTAGTGATGATCGTGACCTGCTTGATCGCCTCGAAGTGATCTGTGAAGTGGTCGATCACCATCGTTGCGACAAAGTAAACAAGAAGGCTTAAGAGCGCCGCGTTCTTGTTGATCAGGAAAAACGCCGCGATATACACGCACGCATTGAACGCGATAAGAATGAACGTCATCGAAAAATCCTTGCCGGTCACTTCCGACAGTTTCCTGATGACGATGTTCGCAAATATCTCCGACCCGTCGATACATCCGCCGTACCTAAGTATCAGCGCCAGTCCCGCTCCGAGTATCGCACCTCCGAACGCCACCGCAAGAAAATGCTCGGTGTTAAGTTCAAACGAGAACTCTTCGAACACATCGATCCCTATCGTATACACGAGCGATCCGACCGTCGCCTTTATCGCAAACTCCTTACCGAGGATCACGAACCCCGCGATGATAAAAGGCAGGAACACCGCGAACACGCACGGGGACAGCTTGAAACCAGTCAGCTTGCTTATTATGATCGCAATACCGGCAGTACCGTAATCGATCGCATCATTCGGCAGCAAAATGCACGCAACAGAAAAACTCGCCATGAGCGCGCCCAGGGCGATAAGCAGATATGATAATGCGTTACCGAGCTTTTTGTTCAATGTATAATCTCCAGCTGATTTATTATACGCTAATTTACTAAGGGCTTCAATGAAGACTCCCAACCATCATGTGTCTTTTCGCAAAATACTTAAATAATCTTCATAAGCAAAAACCCTGTTACGTGATGCATTAGTTGTTTCAATCAGAATTCCGACCTGAACCAACTTACTCACCGCCGCTGAAATCGTATTATAACTTACACCCAACTCATCTGCGGTTCTTCTGATATCAATTATCGGATACCGCTCGATAAAGTCAAACAATCTTTTTACATTATCGTTCTTTCTGGCTGTTTGCGGCAAACGTTCAACATTTTTCTCATGAAGCGCCGTCAGTCTGTTTATCGTATCTATTGAATCCCGTGCTGCCGCGGATACCGCTTCCAGGAAGAACTCAATCCATTGTTCATAGTTACCTTTTTTTCGAACTTCTGAAAGTCTGTCATAGTATTCGATCTGATTCTTCTTCAGATAATACGATATATAAATAATCGGTTTAGAAATGTATCCCTTCTCCATAAGGTAGAGTAGGATCATCAAGCGCCCCACTCTCCCGTTTCCGTCCAGGAACGGATGAATAGTCTCAAACTGATAATGTATCAGCGCTATCCTGATCAGCGGGTCAAGTTCATCAGCCTCATTCATGTATTTTTCAAGATCATTCAATGCGGCATTCATATCCTCCACATTGGGTGGAATAAACTTTGCATCTTTAAGTGTCCCATTTGGCGGCCCTATCCAGTTCTGCGACGTCCTGAACCGGCCCGGACTCTTTTCCTGTCCTCTTACCCCATCCAGAAGTTCCTTATGGATCTCTCTCAGAAGCCTGTTACATAAAGGCAATTTATCCAAACGATCGATAGCGTATGTGCAGGCATGCACATAATTGATAACATCCTCTACATCCAAGAGCACATTCCTGTCAGACCTCGGATCCAGAATATCATCCAGTGTACACTGCGTTCCCTCAATCTGCGATGAGATAAGCGCTTCCTTTCTAACATACATGGAAATGAAAAGATCAACGTTAGGGATCAGATTTGACGTGGTTTCGAGCCTGACAAGATCCGAGTTAGCATTAACAAGCTTTTCCACGATCTCCTCGGACATAGTGATCTTAGGCTCAGGAGGCAAAGGACTGGGCCTAAACGACATATATTCGGCTTCACCACTCAAATTTCTAACAAACTCGCCTGATCTTTTCATAATAACCTCGGTTTACTGAAATTACGCTTCTATTTTACCTGCCTTATTTCAAGTTGTAAAGGGCTTTCTGAAATAAATCGGACGTCCTTTACTTCATATTTCAGGTCATCACCTAAGACATGCAATTCAAAAAATTCTTATCGGCATAAACCACCTTATACTTATCCCGTCTGCTTTCAAAGAAATAAGTTGTCAACCGCTCACAAAAATCGTCCAGTACTTCCTTTCATCCAAAAAAATCTGCATATGTACTATACATACGCAGATCATTAATACGATTCTCGGGTGGGCGGCTGTCATCCACCATATCAGGTTCCGTCTCCGGAGCGCCGGGTACCTTTTCCGGCTCGTCGAAAACCGTATTTAGGTATTGTATACCATCTTCCTCAAACCGAGTCAATACCTCTTTAATCTGACCCAGGAAGTCTCATTTTATGTTGCCAAAAAGCAACCGATTATAACCAGCTTAATCATAATAAATCCTCAATATTACAATACAATGCCTGGGAAAGCCTTACAACAACATCCGCATGTGCGTGTGCCAGTTCCTTCTGCCCCTGCTCATACTGCTGGATCGTTCTTACCGGGATCCCTGTCCTCTCTGCCAACTCCCTTTGTGTAAGACGTGCATACTCCCTCAATCTCTTAAACGTCTGTTTCTTGTGTTCACTATCGATCTCATTCAAGCGATCAACGAATTGCGAGATATCCATCTCGTGGAACTTCGGATACATTGAATACAGTTGCGGAATAGAAACAAGTTTATTTATACGTCTGAAAGATCTGGAGCTGACCCACTGATAGTATGAAAGATTCCAGCCGATCCAATATTCCCGCGTTCTGTCAACGCGAAAATCATAATCCCGAAGCTGTACATCCCTATATTCACTTAACACCGAATAAGCAAGTTCATGTCCCGACATCCCGGCGATCACTGAGGATTCTCCCCTCTCAAACCTCGGACAATACTGAGAATTAAGAAACATATCGTAGAACTCCGACAGATCATACTCATACGTGTTCACGGCCATATCAAGCATGTGAGCCATCGAAGTCTGCGCTTTGCTTATAAGAGTCTCATCATATGCATACATTATCGT
>JAFZQP010000093.1 GCA_017620345.1 Lachnospiraceae bacterium | reverse complement strand
GCGCCGGCACAGCAGGTATTCTATTTTGCCGCGCAGCCGGGTGACGTATACAGTGATGATAATGTAACCTACGGAAATGTGACGGGCAAACTTCCCGAAGAGATAGATGTGAACGAAAATGCAATATATATCATAGGAGATCAGTGGCCACACATAACGTCATACCTGATCTCCCAGGGATTTATTGCCGACCAGACCCTGCCGGGGTATTCGATCTTATTCAAGATCAACTGATATGAGAAAGTGAGAAAAGGGGACGGTTCCGAATTCTCATTCTTGACACTCAAAATGAGAATTCGGAACCGTCCCCTTTTCTCACTTTCTCATATCAATTAACCTTGAACAGGATTGAGTATCCCGGCAAAGTCTGGTCGGCAATAAATCCCTGGGAGATCAGGTATGATGTTATGTGTGGCCACTGATCACCTATGATATATATCGCGTTTTCGTTCACATCTATCTCTTCGGGAAGTTTGCCCGTTACGTTTCCGTAGGTTACATTATCTTCACTGTAAATGTCTCCGGACTGTGCTGCAAAGTAGAATACCTGCTGTGTCGGCGCTTCGGCTATATCCTCAAACTGTATGTAAATATGTGTGTTCTCATCTTTGCGGTAGTACTTCTCGCAGCGCTCTATCGCTTTTCCTGGTGTTGCGTTTGTGTGGAGCGGGTGATACCCATAGACTGCATTCTGGGTAAAGAAATAGAAGTACATGAAGAAGAAGAACGAGGTACCGGTCCAAACTGCAAGCCAGGTGAGGGCCAGGGGGTTCTTTGCCAAAAGCCGGTGGATCGCTATGACGATGAAAACGGTAAATGGCAGGAACAGCTCGTTCACGCGGTTAACGTTAAGCCCTTTTGTGATGAGCATGACTGTTGTTCCGGCAAGCCAGAAGAATATCAGGAGGGGTTGTATCGAGAATATTTTGTTCTTAAATGCCTTCACGGTATCTATGATACAGATGATAAAGCCGATCACAACAAAAGGGATCAGGAACATATAGACGGTCCCGAATTCCGGAAGCACGTTGTATGTGAGCGGTTCTCCGCCGAGGAACATTTTCTTGAAATATGTAAGGTTCCACAGGATGTTTGAAAATCCCAGGTCCTCTTCCCTGGCTATCGGAAGGGGCTGATAGTCGGATATACCGAGAGTGAACGGCTGAAGGATCCCGAAGTTTACAAGCTGGAACAGGATAAGCGGAACTGCAAGTATCCCTAAAGGAACGCCGAATAATATGATCTGTTTCAGGTTTATCTTTTTGATCCGGATAAGGTAGATCCCGGCAAGAACCAGGAATATGGGCCATACGATGTAACATAATGCGTATGTATAAAGAGAAGCACCCATGAAGATGCCGGTAAGAACGAAATCAAGTGATTTTTGATACTTGAGTGCACGTATCAGGAGATACATGACTATCGTGCAGAACGGGAGCAGCTGATAGGATTCGAGTGCAAAACGCTGCGACATGACAAATACGGGCAGGGTCGTAACGAGGACGGGGGCTATGAGTGCGTAGCCGTGATTTTCGAGGATCTCGTAACATATGCCGAACATCGCGAACAAGCATACCGCGCCCCAGAATACGGCCTGGATGCGGAATCCGAAGATCGTTGACGGAACGAAGTTTAATAAAAACGCCTGAATGTAGATATAGAGGGAGTTCTGGCCGCCGCCGTAATTGCGGAAATACGGCGGGTATTTGGCACCCGAACGCTCTATGCCGTTAAGGAGTATGCTTTTTGCATCGCACGCCATGGATAACTCGTCCACGTGGATCCCGTTTGGGAACGAATCGAGTTTGAGAACACGTGAGATAACATATACGGCAAATATCAGTATCAGGAAGATCCAGTAGTATTTGTCGATAAATCGGCCTACTGTGCAGAAGAACGCGGGTGGTTCTGCGCTTTTGGTCTTATTTCGCCACAGGGCCAGTCCTGTGACTATGATCGTTATGATAAGCCCAGTCAGGGCAAAAATCTCATATATAGACATATTTAAATACCATTTCGGTTAACAGTTGTTCGCATAGGAATATATCACACGGCGGGGGTGCGCGCAATCAGGGAAGAAAACAGCTTTGGATAGCGAGCTGGTATAAATAGACTAAAGTGGCTCGATAAATAATATAATCAGATATAACATGACAAAAATGACATATTAAGTTGCGGATCGCACCGGTATGGTGTATCATTGTGGTAGCAGAAGGCTGTGGTAAAGAAATGGTATGGTGTGATTTTCGCGGAGTGGTTCATGAATCTCAAGGGTGCGGTAACATCAGAAGCAATAATACGTGAGATCGGTGTGTCTCTTAAGGAGTACAGGATAAGCAGGAAATTGACGCAGAAGGACCTGGCTGACAGATCCGGCGTGTCAATGCGGAGTATTTCGAGATTTGAACAGGGTGGCGACATAAGGTTCGAACTTCTGATAAAGATCCTGCGTGCTTTGGAACTGCAGGATAATCTGGGGCTTCTGATTCCGGATGTCACCCGTGCGCCTTCGTATTATCTGAATAAAGCTCCGCAAAGAGTCAGAAAGAGTATCGCGGGTAGTGTCGCTGACAAGCCGTTTAAATGGGGGGATGAGGAGTGAATCATACGGCCGAAGTTTATATGTGGGGAACAAGGGTCGGCATTGTTCATCTTGAAGAAGGCAGTGATCATGCTTCCTTTGAATACGACAGGAGATTTACCGGTAGCGGAATTGAGATATCTCCGATAAAGATGCCGCTTGCGGATGTTGTATACTCATTTCCTGATCTTTCGGACACATCGTTTTGCGGAGTGCCCGGATTACTGGCTGATTCGCTGCCCGATCGATTCGGTAATGCCGTGATATCTAAGTGGCTGGCCGGCAGGGGACTTGCCAACAGTGATTTTAACGTCATAGATAGACTGTGCTATACGGCTTCGCGCGGAATGGGTGCCCTTGAGTATATTCCGGCGACAGGACCCGCGCAGGGAGTAGAAGATGAGGTCAATATCGATGAGATGGTCAGGTTTGCGTCTGATGTTCTGAATAAGCGCAAAAAGGTCCGTCTGAAGATGGATGAGGATATCACGGCCAGACAGTTGCTGCTTCTGGGAACTTCCGCGGGAGGAGCGAGGGCAAAAGCCGTGATAGCGTGGAATGAGGAATCCGGCGACATCCGATCCGGACAGATCAATCCCGGAAAAGGGTATGGTTTTTGGATCATCAAATTTGACGGGGTAGATAATAACGGAGATCATGATCTGGATGACGGGCCGCAGTATACCCTTATCGAATATGCTTATCACCTTATGGCTGTGGCTGCAGGGATAAAAATGAGCGAGTGCAGGCTGCTTCATGAGAACGGCAGGGATCATTTCATGACAAAGCGTTTTGACCGGACTGATGATGGTGATAAGGTACATATGCAGACACTTGGCGCGATCACCCACATAGATTACAACTATCCGCGTCTGTGCAGTTACGAACAGGCTGCCATATATGCAAGGATGATGCATCTGCCTGAAAGTGATGTGGAAGAGCTGTACAGAAGGATGATTTTTAATGTTCTTGCATCGAATCACGATGATCATGTAAAGAATATTTCTTTTTTGATGGATCGCGCCGGAAAATGGCGCCTGGCTCCCGCGTATGATATAACGTTTGCATACGATTCCGTAAATAAATGGATCTCGGCTCATCAGATGACCGTTAACGGAAAAGGGAGCGGTATTACAGATGAAGATCTGGCTATCTGCGGAAAGAAAATGGATATATCAAGTGTTAAGTGTAAGAGGATCCGTGAGGAAGTACGCCGCGCAGTTGATGAATGGCCGGGATTTGCCGAAAAGGCCGGAGTATGCGAGAATAACATGGAGATGATAAGAAAGAATATCCTGAGGGCATAGCTTTTGCGTAGAGTTGTAATAACGGGCGCTACCGGAGTTGTCGGGATGGCGATCGTCAGAAAGTGCATAGAGAAGGGTATCGAAGCGGTGCTGCTGGTAAACCCTGCCAGCCCGCGCCTTGCAAGGATTCCGGATGATCCGCTTGTGAAGGTGGTAAAGTGTGGGCTGGAGGATATGAGAAATGAGAATCCGGAACCGTCCCCGATTCTCACTCAAGCTGATGCTTTCATTCACCTTTCATGGGGAGGTACGTTCGGTGATGTTCGTAATGATAAGGCATTGCAGGATAAGAATGCGGAGTATGCACTTGATGCCGTAAGACTTGCTCACAGGCTTGGATGCAAAGTGTTCGTCGGGGCTGGATCCCAGGCGGAGTACGGACGGGTTGAGGGAGTTCTGAAACCGGATACACCGTGTACTCCGGAGAATGAATACGGCCGGGCAAAACTGCGTGCCTCGATCGAGACGAGAGAGATGTGCCGCGAATATGGTATCCGTCATGTATGGCCTCGGATCCTCAGCATATACGGGCCTTATGATGGGGAGAAGACGATGGTGATGTCGCTGATATCCTCACTCTTGTCGGGTGAAAAACTCTCGCTTACCGCAGGAGAGCAAATGTGGGACTATCTGTATGCCGACGATGCGGGAGAGGCGATGCTCTCCCTTGCCGAGCACGGTCTGGATGGAGGCACCTATCCGATAGGATCCGGTACTGCCAGGCCGCTTCGTGAATACATTGAGATAATAAGGGATCAGATCGATCCCTCGCTTCCGCTTGGATTCGGCGAGGTGCCGTATTCCGATAAGCAGGTCATGTATCTGTGTGCGGATATTTCAAAGTTATGTGAAGATACGGGATTTTCACCGAAGGTGGGGTTCGCCGAAGGCGCAAGACGGACAATAGAGTGGGTCAGGAAACAGTAATAACATTATGATTTGGAGATTAAGAAATGTTTGAGAACATGACTGAAAAAGAAGCACGGGAGCAGATACTTGAGAGTGTGTCGAAGTACTGTGAGACGTTCCATAACGCCGGGAAAGAGTTTAAACCGGGAGACAGGATATCGTATGCATCACGTGTGTATGACAGCGAAGAGATGACGAATCTTGTTGATTCTGCGCTGGAGTTCTGGCTGACCGCCGGAAGGTATACGGATGAGTTTGAAAAATCGTTTGCCGACTATCTTGGCGTGCGATTTTGCCCTCTTGTCAATTCCGGATCAAGTGCGAATCTCCTGGCGTTTATGACTTTGACATCACCGCTCTTGGAGAATGTTGACGGGATGGACAGACGCGTGTATCCCGGGGATGAAATTATCACGGTCGCAGCAGGCTTCCCGACTACGGTTGCACCGATCATCCAGTACGGCGCAGTGCCTGTGTTCGTTGATGTAACCATTCCCGAATACAATATCGACGCAACAAAGCTTGAAGATGCGCTTTCGGATAAGACAAAAGCGGTCATGGTCGCGCATACGCTCGGCAATCCCTTTGATCTTCGCTCTGTTCGCAAGTTCTGTGATGTTCATGGTCTGTGGCTGATCGAGGATAACTGTGATGCGCTCGGGAGCCGCTACGAGATGCCGGACGGATGGCACTATACCGGAACTGTCGGTGATATTGGAACATCAAGCTTCTATCCGCCGCACCACATGACTATGGGTGAAGGCGGCGCAGTATATACGAACGATCCGCTCCTTAACAGGATCGCAAGGAGCCTTCGTGACTGGGGAAGGGACTGTGTGTGCCCTTCCGGAAAAGACAACCTGTGCGGACACCGTTTTGACGGACAGTACGGAGAGCTTCCGTTTGGATACGATCACAAGTATGTGTATTCGCATTTCGGATACAATCTCAAGGCAACTGACATGCAGGCTGCTGTCGGATGTGCGCAGCTTAAGAAGTTCCCGGGATTTGTGGAGAAGAGAAAGAAGAACTTTGCGCACCTTCGTGACGG
>JAFZQP010000092.1 GCA_017620345.1 Lachnospiraceae bacterium | reverse complement strand
TGCCTCCAAGGAGAAATACTTCCAAAGGCGTGACTGCAGCATCGCTCGTCGGACGTCAGATGGCTGAAGATGAAGAAGAGGAAGACGATGATGAAGCAGAAGACGAGGAAGAAGACGAAGATGAAGATGAGGAAGACGCTGATGATGAAACAATAAACGAAGAAGATGACGAAGAAGAGGATGAGGAGGACGAAGAAGAGGAAGAAAGACCTCTGACAAGACGTGAGAGAAAAGCCCTTGAACGTGAGGAAAAATGGCGGATGAAGGAAGAAAAGAAAGCTGCCAAAAGACGTGCCCAGGGCTATGAGGAAGCTACTCCTCTTGACTGGAGCTCCTTCGAAAAGAGCAGGGGAGAAGAAGAGGAGGAAGATACGAGAAGGCCCAAGAAGAGCGAGCCTCCGAAGTATATGACAAAGGATTCCCTGCCGCCCCGTAAAAAGGTCGTGACTGCCGAAGAGCTCGAGGAAAAACCCAAGGTACTTCACGAAGAAGAACAGAGGGAAAAACAGCGCAGACTGTTTGAGCAGCAGCAGCGGATCGAGGAACAGAGAAGGATCGAGGACGAGAAGCTCGAGGCCGAGAGGAAAAAGGAGCAGCAGCAGTACATTGCGGGAAAGACCGAAGAGCTCGATCTTGATGAAGATTTCCAGTTTGAATTCTTAAACCTTTGATAGGAGATACTTATGGCACGTAAATATACCGAAAAAGCCTGGATGGTACTTACAACGGCAACAAAACGTTCCGAGTCTCTCGGACACGGATATGTGGGATCCGAGCATCTTCTCCTGGCCCTTTGCGGCGAGGAAGCGGGAGTTGCCGCAATGGTGCTGGCTGCCAACGACATAGACGAAGAGAAGGTGATGCGTCTTATAGACGAGCAGATAGCCCTGCCCGGAAAAGTGGCAAAGAAAGAACGTTCGGGATTTACACCGAAGGTCGAGTCGATACTTGATCTGGCTCAGGAGCTGGCTCATTCGTTCGATTCCGATGAGATCGGAACGGAACATATACTTCTTGCGATAATTTCGGACGGAGACAATCTTGCTCTTCGTCTTCTTAACACTTTATCGGTGAATGCGCAGAAACTGTTTGCGGATACGCTCGTTGCGATGGGAGAAAACCTTGAGGATTACAAGGAGCAGATACGCGCCACGGCAAGACATGCGGACAATATGCAGGGCATGCTCATTGACAGATACAGCCGTGATCTGACTGCGCTTGCATCCGAAGGAAAACTCGATCCGGTCATCGGACGTGATATAGAGATCACGAGGATGATACAGACACTGTCGAGGCGGACCAAGAACAATCCATGTCTTATAGGAGAGCCGGGTGTCGGAAAGACAGCGATAGTCGAAGGTCTTGCACAGCGTATAGCCGACGGTGCGGTTCCCGACACTGTAGCGGACAAAAGGCTCCTGACTCTCGATCTTTCTGCAATGGTCGCAGGCAGCAAGTACAGAGGGGAATTCGAGGAGAGGATCAAGCGTGTCATAAGCGAGGTCATTTCCGAAGGGAACATCCTTCTGTTCATGGATGAAGTACATACGATCATAGGTGCCGGCGGCGCTGAGGGATCGATAGATGCAAGCAACATATTAAAGCCGTCTCTTGCAAGAGGAGAGGTTCAGCTGATCGGTGCAACAACATATGATGAGTACAGAAAGCACATAGAAAAAGATGCCGCACTCGAGAGGCGGTTCCAGCCGATCTATGTTGAAGAGCCGTCCGAGGAGGACTGCATAAGCATACTTCGCGGAATAGCACCGGCCTATGAAAAACATCACTGTGTCAAATATGACGATGATGCACTGGTCGCAGCGGTCAAGCTTTCCGCACGTTATATCAGTGACAGATTTCTTCCGGACAAAGCCATCGATCTTATTGATGAGGCTGCATCAAAAGTCCGCCTGTCGGCGCTGGCGGATCCGAAGGACATAAACGATCTGAAAAAGAAACTGTCCGAAACAGAGAAGGAAGAGGAAGCGTGCCTTCGCGCCAATGATATAGAGGGCTTTTCCGCAAAGAAAAAAGAAGCT
Source organism: Lachnospiraceae bacterium (assembly GCA_017620345.1). Next base: position 7,246 of record JAFZQP010000092.1, on the reverse strand, counting down.
GAAAAGATTGCCAGGTCGATCGAAAAGAAGACCGCCAGGATACGCGAGCGGTCGGATCTGTCCGTAACGAAGACCGATGTAGAGGGGATCGTTGCTTCACTTACAAAGATACCGACGGAAAGGCTGTCGGAATCGGAGAGCAGCAAGCTTCTGAAACTCGAGAGCGAACTGTCACGTTCGGTCATAGGGCAGCAGGAAGCGGTCGGAGCAGTTTCAAGAGCGATAAAGAGAGGGCGTGTGGGGCTGAAGGAAGCGAACAGACCCATCGGCTCATTTTTGTTCCTCGGACCTACAGGCGTAGGAAAGACGGAACTTTCCAAGACTCTTGCAAGAACACTGTTCGGAACCGAAAACGCACTCATACGTGTCGATATGTCGGAATATATGGAAAAACACACCGTATCGAAGATGATCGGTTCGCCTCCGGGATATGTCGGATTCGAAGAAGGCGGACAGCTGTCCGAAAAGGTGCGCAGGAATCCGTATTCGGTTGTATTGTTCGATGAGATAGAAAAGGCTCATCCGGATGTGTTCAATATCCTCCTTCAGGTTCTTGACGACGGGCATATAACCGACTCGAACGGAAGAAAAGTAAGCTTTAAGAATACGATCATAATCATGACGAGCAATGCGGGCGCAAACAGGATCATAGATCCCAAGAAGCTCGGCTTCGTGACGCAGACTGATGAAAAGAGCGATCACGAGAGGATGAGATCCGGCGTCATGGAAGAAGTCAAGAATACGTTCAAGCCCGAATTCATCAACCGTATAGATGAGATCGTAGTGTTCAGGACGCTCAATGATGATGATCTTAAGAAGATAGTCTCGATACAGACAAAGCTTTTGTGCGAGCGCGCGCTTGAGGCAAGAGGGATCAAACTCAAGATCACCGATTCCGCGAAAAAGCTCGTTGCCGCAAAGGGAACGGACAAAAAGTTCGGAGCAAGGCCGATAAAGAGAGCCGTACAGACGATGATAGAAGATCCTCTGTCACTTGAGATACTTGAAGGAAAGTTCAAGGAAGGCGATACGGTCACGGCCCGTGCCAAGTCGGATAAGATCATTTTTTCAGTAGATTAATTACCGGGTATAGAATATAATATTTTTGGATGTCGAACAGACCGATGTTCGATTAAAGGAGGAACAGGTATGGCAGCAGTTTCTGAATTGATCCGCAAAGAAAACAACGGTACGATCAGTTTCGGTAATCACACACTCGATCAGAAAGCCAAAGTCGAGGATTTTGACGTTGCCGGCAATCTCTACAAGGTCAAGACTTTTAAGGAACTGACCAAGCTCGAGAGAGACGGTATGTTCGTGTACGAATCCGAACCGGGAACAAGTGTAACCGATTTTGAAGTTATGCCGGGCGGATTGTCCTTCACGGTCTGCGCAGACAAGGACGCAATGATCACTCTCGGACTTAAGGAAGACACCGAGTACAGCGTAAACGTCGGCGGAACAGACATAGGCAAGATCAAAACAAACCTTGGCGGCAAGCTCAGCATTTCCGTAGAGCTTGAAGGAAAAGGAGAAATAAACGTAAAGGTTGTAGAATAATCAATGGCAAAAGGCAAACCTTCCACAGTGTTCTTTTGCAACGAGTGCGGGTACGAATCATCCAAATGGATGGGACAGTGTCCGGCGTGTAAGTCATGGAACACGTTTGTGGAGGAGCCGGTAGTTAAGACGGCGCAATCAGGCAGGACAGTTACTTTAAGGAATGCCCCTGAGCCGGTGAGTGTCTCCGCGGTATCGATGGAGTCGCTCGAGCGATGTAAGACGGGCATGTCTGAACTTGACAGGGTTTTGGGAGGCGGTATCGTACCGGGCTCCCTTGTTTTGGTAGGAGGAGATCCCGGCATCGGAAAATCAACGCTTCTCCTGCAGTTGTGCCGTAATCTTGCAGGGCAGGGACATAAATTACTGTATATATCCGGTGAAGAATCACTGGGGCAGATAAAGATGCGTGCTATGCGCATGGGAGATTTTTCAGATGATCTGATGCTGCTGTGCGCGACCGATCTTGAAGAGATAGAGCAGGTCATCAGAAAACATAAACCCGAAGCTGTCATGATCGACAGTATCCAGACGATGTATTCCGGAAATGTTTCATCGGCACCGGGCAGTGTTTCACAGGTAAGAGAAGCGACAAACATACTTATGAACATCGCCAAGAGCCTTACGATAACCGTGTTCATAGTCGGTCATGTTACAAAAGAAGGTACTGTTGCAGGCCCCCGTGTTCTTGAGCATATGGTCGACACCGTGCTGTATTTTGAGGGCGACCGCTTTGCATCATACAGGATACTCCGCGCTGTTAAAAACAGATTCGGATCGACAAATGAAGTCGGCGTTTTTGAGATGAGAGGTGACGGTCTTGCCGAGGTTACGGATCCGTCACAATACATGCTGAGCGGACGGCCCAAAGATTCATCCGGATCATGTGTTGTCTGCTGCATGGAAGGAACACGCCCGATGCTCGTAGAGGTGCAGGCTCTTGTGTGCAGGAGCGGTTTCGGCATTCCGAGAAGACAGGCTACGGGGACGGATCTTGCAAGAGTCAATCTGCTTATGGCAGTCCTTGAAAAGCGGATGGGTTATAAGCTTTCGGAGTGTGATGCCTATGTCAATGTTGCCGGTGGGATGAAACTGTCCGAACCGGCGATAGACCTCGGCATAGCGCTTGCGATAGTATCCAGTTTCACGAATACCGTGATACCCGAAGACATTGCAGCGTTCGGTGAGATCGGACTGTCGGGAGAAGTAAGGAGCGTGCCTCTTGCGGACGGACGTGCCGCGGAATGCTTCAAGCTCGGATTCGGCGGGATCATGATGCCGGCATCAAATGCTTCTTCGGTAAAATGTCCCGGAGGATGCAGGATCATGCCTGTGAGTAATCTTGCTGATGCAATAAATGCTCTGAAATAGTATAATCAATATAATGAACATATCAAACCCGGAAGGCGGAATCCCAAATGGTCAGACGAATCTACGTGGAAAAAAGAAGTGCATACGCTGCTGCGGCAAACGAGCTGTATGAGGATCTTAAAGGATACCTCAAACTTGAAGGACTTACAAAGGTCAGGATCCTTATCAGATATGATATAGAAGATCTTGCCGATGATGTGTTTGAAACGGCGAGAAAATGCGTGTTCTGTGAACCGCCGGTTGATGTGCTGTATGATGATGATTTTCCGAAAGGGGAAAATGACAGATATTTTTCGGTCGAGTATCTTCCGGGACAGTTCGACCAGCGTGCCGATTCGGCAGTTCAGTGTCTGCAGTTCCTTGCTGCGGACGCTTCGCCTATCATCAGGACCGCAACAACATACTGCCTTGAAGGCAATATAACAGATGACGAATTTGAGGCGGTAAAATCATACTGCATCAACCCTGTCGATTCGAGAGAGACCGGATCCGACAAACCGTCCACTCTTGTATCGGTATATGACGAGCCGGCTGATATTAAGATCCTTGACGGCTTTACGAAGAAGAGCGAAGACGAGCTGTCGGAGCTGTACTCATCGCTTGATCTTGCGATGACGTTCAAGGATTTTCTCCATATCCGCAATTATTTTTCAGAGGATGAAAAACGCGATCCTTCCATGACGGAGATACGCGTTCTTGATACATACTGGAGCGATCACTGCAGACACACGACGTTCTCAACAGAACTTACGGATGTTTCGTTCGGTGAAGGTTACATGGCCGAACCTATCAGAAAGTCATACGAGCAGTATCTTGATGCAAGAAAACAGGTATACAGTGGCCGCAGTGATAAATACGTTTGTCTTATGGACATCGCCCTTATGGGTATGCGTATACTGAAGAAGCAGGGTAAGCTTGCCGACCAGGAAGAGTCCGATGAGATAAATGCCTGCTCGATAGTCGTCCCGGTCACGGTCGACGGCAAAGTTGAGGAATGGCTCGTAAGTTTTAAGAATGAAACGCATAACCATCCGACGGAGATAGAACCGTTCGGAGGAGCTGCAACGTGTCTTGGCGGAGCGATCAGGGATCCTCTTTCGGGAAGAAGCTATGTATATCAGGCGATGCGCGTTACCGGCGCAGCCGATCCGACAAAGCCGATGAATGAGACTCTTGCCGGAAAGCTTCCGCAGAGAAAGCTTGTCCGCGGCGCGGCAAGCGGATACAGTTCATACGGTAACCAGATAGGACTTGCAACCGGTTACGTTAAGGAAATATATCATCCCGATTATGTTGCAAAGCGTATGGAGATCGGAGCGGTCATGGGCGCCGCAAAGAGATCCAATGTTGTAAGAGCCACATCTGATCCCGGGGATATCATAATCCTTCTCGGGGGAAGGACAGGAAGAGACGGATGCGGCGGTGCTACCGGCTCGTCCAAGGCGCATACGCTTTCATCGATAGAAACATGCGGTGCGGAAGTCCAGAAAGGAAATGCGCCGACAGAGCGTAAGCTCCAGAGGCTGTTCAGACGTCCCGAAGTATCAAAGCTCATACGCAAGTGTAACGATTTCGGAGCGGGCGGCGTGTCCGTTGCGATCGGAGAACTTGCGGACGGACTGACGGTAGATCTTGATAAGGTTCCGAAAAAATACGCGGGACTTGACGGTACAGAGCTTGCCATATCCGAATCCCAGGAGCGCATGGCTGTTGTTGTGGCTCCCGGAGATGTTGATACATTCCTTCGTTATGCCGCTGAAGAAAACCTTGAAGCTGTAACCGTTGCAACCGTGACCGAGGAACCAAGGCTGATACTTAAGTGGCGCGGTAAGAAGATAGTGGATCTGAAAAGATCTTTCCTTGATACGAACGGTGCTCATCAGGAGACAAGCGTCAAAGTAGATATACCCGAAGAAGTTCATTTCTTTGACAGTCCGATCATCAAAAAGGTTTCGGACGATATTGAGAAAGGCGATATCAGGGCAGCATTTACCGATTCGCTTTCGGACCTTAACATGTGCTCGCAAAAGGGCCTTGTTGAGATGTTTGATTCATCGATAGGTGCGGGTACCGTTGCTATGCCTTACGGCGGCAGATCGCAGCTCAGCGAGGAACAGGTTATGATAGCCAAACTTCCGGTCTATGAAGGTAAGTGCGATGCCGTCACGATGATGAGTTACGGGTTCGATCCGTTCCTTTCGAGCTGGAGTCCGTACCACGGTGCGATATATGCGGTCACCGAATCGGTGGCACGACTCGTTGCCGCAGGTGCCGATCATACAAAGATAAGATTTACCTTCCAGGAATATTTCAGGAGGATGTCGGAAGATCCTTCGAGATGGAGCCAGCCGTTTGCAGCGCTCCTCGGTGCTTATACAGCACAGATGGGATTTTCTCTTCCTTCGATAGGCGGCAAGGATTCCATGTCGGGATCTTTCCAGGATATAGATGTTCCTCCGACACTCGTATCGTTTGCGGTTGATGTTGCAAATGCACAGGATATCGTGACCGGTGAACTCAAGAACAGCGGTGACAAGCTTGTTCTTGTTGATGTTCGCCGCGATAAATTCGATGTAACGGACTTTGAGGATGCAAATGCACAGTACCGCGGATTTGCCGCAGATGTAAGAGCCGGACTCATAAAGGCCGCTTATGCGGTTGACGGATACGGCATAGCACCGGCGCTTTGCAAGATGGCGTTCGGAAACGGACTCGGATTCAGGATAGAGCATTCATTTGATGAACGCAGGCTGTTCACACCGGGCTTCGGATGTATAGTTGCCGAGGTCGCAGGAGAAGATGTTTCAAAGCTTTCGGTCAGATATACGGTCATAGGTGAAGTTACGGATGATGCGAATATCAGTTATCGCGAAACGCATCTGGCGTTAGACGAAGCGATCAGTTTGTGGAAGAAGCCGCTTGAGAATGTATTCCCGACCGTAAGTTATAAGGACAGACAAAAGCTTTCCGATGATCTGTATGATATTTCATCGCAGCAAAAGAGCATATATGTCTGCCGCAACAAGGTTGCAAAGCCTACTGTGTTCATACCGGTATTTCCGGGAACGAACTGCGAGTACGACAGCGGCAGGGCGTTTGAGAGGGCCGGCGCGGATGTCATCACACAGGTATTTACAAACAGGAACGCACAGGATATCAGGGATTCCGTGGAACAGTTCCGCAAAGGCATAAATAAGGCGCAGCTCATAATGTTCCCCGGCGGATTTTCGGCCGGCGACGAGCCGGACGGAAGTGCCAAGTTCTTCGCAACGGCATTCAGGAATGAAGTCCTTTCGGAGGCTGTTATGGATCTTCTTAACAACAGGGACGGACTTGTGCTCGGTATATGTAACGGTTTCCAGGCGCTCATCAAGCTCGGACTCCTTACCGACGGCAGGATAACGGGACAGAAGGAAGATTCACCGACTCTTACGTATAACACGATCAACAGACATGTATCCAAGATGGCATACACCAGGGTCGTATCAAATCTGTCACCCTGGCTGTCGAAGGCTAAGCTTGGCGGCACATACGTTATCCCGGTATCCCATGGAGAGGGAAGGTTTGTTGCAAACGACGAAGTCATGGCAGATCTGTTTGCAAAGGGTTGTGTAGCAACAAGGTATTGCGATCCGGACGGTAATATTTCGATGGATGAGGAATATAACGTGAACGGATCTTTTGCGGCAGTAGAAGGTATCACGAGTCCTGACGGAAGAGTGTTCGGTAAGATGGGGCACTCCGAGAGACGCGGCGATAATGTGGCGATAAATATTTACGGACAGCAGGATATGAAGATATTCGAATCCGGTGTTGAATACTTCAGGTAAGACGGGAGCAGTTGATGGCAAGATCAAAGAAAGTCAAATCATTTTCTTTCCGAAGATGGTATAAGAAGGTAAAGACTGAAAGATCACTTCTTCAGCTTATAATCGTATGCACTTTGTTTCTTGCTGCATGCATCTTTCTTGCTGCATTTCATGTAACCAGGATATTCAATACATTTGAACAGAATACATATGATTACATAATCAACAGATCCGAGATGTCTTCAAGGTATTTCTCCGAGAACTTCAGGAGAAGAGGATCGCTCGTATATGCCGAAGCCCAGGTGCTCGCACAGAATGACAGGATAGACAAGGCAAGTATATGTAACTGTCTGAAAGTGCTTGAGGAGACCGGTGAGTTTTCGTATGCGCGTTATATAAGCAGCCGCGGCATCAAATACCGTCCGAACGGTGCGATGAATTCGACGATGCTGACGATGTATTCGGATCTTATAGATTCCTCAAAGAGTGTCTCGGTATACAGGAAC
>JAFZQP010000091.1 GCA_017620345.1 Lachnospiraceae bacterium | reverse complement strand
TCCTGCCGTATACCCGCTTGAATACGCTGTCGAATAGCGGTAGATCATATTGACCTGCGCAGGCTCGATAAGATCTATAGCCTGATTATAGTCCTCTTCTTCAAGAATGTCATACTCAAAATAATCATAATCGCAGAGAAGATCTATCTCTTCATCAGTCAGATAGAAATCACCTGCATAATTGTAGCCGACATCAAGCTCCGAAATTATCTCTGTCTGAAGTCCGTGACTGTCGGTTGCAGTGTATTTTACATTGTATGTCCCGATCTTACAAGGGTCAAATCCGTCATCATCAACTGTTATTGTAGCAGTTACATCGCCATCTGTGTTGTCTACAGCGATTACATGATAAAGAATATCATAATCAGAATCCAGGAGTACATCTCTGTTGCGCACAGCAACAAAAATAGGCGGTTCATCAAAAGGTGCCGTCACATCAAGTCTTGTTTCGTTGCCCGACTCATCAACTGCATATACAGTGACTTCATGCTCACCCATATCATCGAATTCGATATATGCGCTGGGCTCCTCATCTATGATAAACGCCGTACTCCAAAATCCCGAAGCATCATCTATCTCTTTTACAAAATCCTCCGGTCTGTACCGGCGGCCGATCGCAAACCACGGCTGCTCTTCCTCATCAAATGTCGTGATCTGAGGCGCACGTGTATCCTTAACATCCACGGTATAATCGGCACCTTCTTTATTCCCCGCGCCGTCCACAACAACAAGAGAAATTTCATACGATCTTAACTCATCAAAAGTACCCTCGATGTTTTCATATAATGATTCCTCAATGCGGGCATACTGTACATATTTTTCATCTCCGGTATAATAGCCGGATGTAGTGATGCTTCCTGTGCCCGCTTCTGCTCCGTCAACATATAAAGTTGCATCCACTATTCCCGAGGGATCATAAATAAAATCAAAACACCTGTCGATCGCTGATACATAATTATCGCCAAGTTCCAAGCAATCATCAAAAGACTCATTTATCTCAAGACGCGGCGAGCAGGTGTCTTCAACATAGTAAGTATATTCATACTCTTTATCCGTCAGGTAAACAACAACCGTGTAGGTTCCTTCAACATAGCGGTTTAAATCCGAGGTATCCACCCATGCATCGCTGTGGAAAATATGAAGACCTGTCAGATAATCGTCCGCATCAAGGCTGACCTCTTCGCATCCAAGCTCGATCGTAGTTTCCTCAAATTTGGGAGAAACTCTTACAAGGAAATACCACAACCCAAAGTAATCGGCCGCAAGAAAGATAATACAGCCAATTATAAGAGGCACTATTCCTTTGTTGTTCGATCTGTTTTCCAAACAAGCCACCTATTGGGTGATCATTAATATTTCGCTGATCACTAGAATTCGATCTCTATATTCTCCGCAGACTTCGCCGAATAGTCGTCAGTTGTATCAAGCGTTGACCAGTCGGTATGATTAATACAGAAGCTTATTGTAAGCGTATCGCCTTTTTCAAGACCGAGGTTATCGGTAAAGCTGATCGTGCAGAGCGTATCGGAATCATTCTTGTCCGTTTTGGACAATTCTCCACCGCAGCCGGAAACTCCCGAATACTTTCCTCCGTCTCCCTGGATGCCCGAATAATAGCAGGTAAATGTAAGATCCTTGCCGTCCTCATTTGTAAGATAATAATACAGCTTAAGATCCTTGAGCGATACGACACCGCTTCCGGTGTTTTTGACATATATGTTGCCGGACAGACTGTTCGCATTCTTTCCGGACTGTGTGTACTCGGCTGTGATCTCGAGGTCACCTTTCTTTGCGGTGGTCGCTACCGAGGAGCCCTGTCCGTTTTGTCCGTTCTGGCCGTTCTGGTCGTTCTGGCCGTTTTGTCCATTCTGTCCGCCGGGCGTTATATCAAAGTTTCCGACGCTTGCGCCTGCATGCTCTCCCGCTTCGGGTTCGGATCCGTACACAAGCTCATCGTTTTCATATAATGCAAGCTTTGATCCTACTATAAGCGAATTCTGCGTGAGGCCTTCATAGGAAAAGTCATTGCTGTTATCCCAGGTGCCTTTTGTATTTCGCATCCTGAACTGCACTTCTTTGCGATAATATTCCTGACCGCCCGGATATACTGCGCCGTCTTCAAAGCCTATACCGACATAGTAGATATGGCTTTCTTCATCCCATGCATATAGGCCGACAGAGTCAGCGCCCTGTATATAATTAGTCGTTATCTCGATGCTGCTTGCATCTCCGCCGCCGTCATATACTTCCGAAAGGTCCACGAAATATCTGAGCTCAAGATCTTTCGCGTTTCTTGCAGGCCAGCCCGATTCATTATATACATATGCTTTTATCTCAACGAAATCTTCACCCGGTACATTTACCTGAGCCTCCGAGAAGAATTCATCCTCCGGTGTTTCAACCGCACCGAGATTCTTTATGGTCTGACCGTGATATACGGAATAAAGCTTTGCAAGAAGCGCGGTGAATCCCGCATTGTAATCGCATGCAACCTCATTCTTGCTGTAATCGGAAACAACATCTTCGTAATTATCACCGGCATCCGGGCCTCCGACAAGTGCTCCCACAAGAAGATGCCTCTCATATGCCGGAGTGTTCATATCCGCAGTATAGGAGCCCTGTGCGGTCCTGTGATGGGGATTGACAGGCGAATTCTCACCAAATCCGATCATGAATGATCTTCCGCTGCTTCCGAGCGCATAATCAGCCTGGGAAACCGCAAAGTTCCAATATGTATCTTTCTTTGCCGCAGGGCAAAGATCCGACTGACTGTAAACCGATGCAAGAAATGCAGTCGTAGTGGCATATCTGAGGGATCCCCAGTTATCGAGCCATGCGAGGCCTTTGGGACTGTAATTGATCTTCTGTCCGTTGTTTCCGGTTGTCCAATAATCCAGATGAGCGGACAGATCATCTGTGTATGTCTTATTTCCGGTCTCCCTTGCAAGAAGAAGCGCTGCCCCCAAATGTACATCATCCCAGCATAATGCCCAGGTGGTATTCTGATTTGAATTCTTATATGCTTCCTCTGCTTTTTTCAGATAATCCTTATCATTCGTGGCAAGATAGAGCCATGCAGCCGCCCATGAAAGTTCATCATAGAAGCCGCTGTTTGAAGTATAAAAACCATTTGCCGCGGTATAACCCGAATCGCTCTTATACTTATCCGCAAAAGCATAGAGACTCTTCGCATGCTCTAAAAGAATATCCGAATAATCCTTATCAACATCCTTGAAAATGATGCTTGCGCTCGCAAGTGCAGCTGCAGTTTCGCCTGTTACACATGAACCGGGTGATGAAGCGGTTACCTTGTACGAAGGCCTATCCATCCTCGTCTCGACAAGCTCTGCAGGACCCCACCATGAATGATCGGCTCCGGGGTCTCCAACCTGATAATAATATACTTCATCTTCCGGATGGCATTTTATGAAATAATCGCAGACATATCTTATA
>JAFZQP010000002.1 GCA_017620345.1 Lachnospiraceae bacterium | reverse complement strand
GGAGTGATTCGGATGATGTTGTAAAGACCGCAGAGGCTTTCGAATATACTCACGGAGAAAAGATCATCATCGCCAGGAAGGAAAGACTCGGGCTTAAGGAACATGTGCTGACCTGCGGAGACCTTACGGACGAATACGGAAGCATAATAGTTCTGGAGGATGATCTGTTCGTATCCCCCATGTTCTATGATTACGCATGCGCGGCGCTCAGTTTCTCGGATGATAGGGACATTATCGGTTCGATATCATTATATGACCACCTGTTTAATGTGCACAAGAGAGAAGGGTTCAGGGCTATAGATGACGGATATGACAATTATTACCTTCAGCTGGCATCGTCCTGGGGCCAGGCGTATACGAAAAAACAGTGGGCCGGTTTCAGGGCCTGGTATGAAGAAAACAAGGATGCAGATCTTACAGGACCGGGGATACCCGCAAACGTTTCGGGATGGTCCGAGAGATCATGGCTTAAGTATTATATAGTCTATCTTATCAGAACAGGCAGGTTCACTCTGTATCCGAGAGGGAGCCTGACCACGAATTTCGGAGAGATGGGAACACACAGCAGGAAACATGATACGGATCTGCAGGTTCCGCTCATAAATGACCGGATCAGGTCGGGTTATGATTTCTCTGCGCCGGAAAACTCCAAGGCGGTCTACGATTCTTTTTTTGAGCCGCTGGGTTCTTACAGGGATGGACATGTAATACTGGGAGGATCAGCGATACCGGATCAAAACGGTAGGGGAAACAAAGGTCTTGTTGTGGATCTGTACGGGATCAAACCGGTTGAAGAACTGGCAGATAAAGGCGGGTACATACTGTCATCAAGACAGCTTCCGTACAGGGTTATAAGGAGTTACGGAAGACAGATGAGACCTGTTGACGCAAATATAGTTTACGGGATCGAGGGGAATGATTATCATCTTTATTGCACGGATGAGAAGAGTACGCCTCCCGCATCTGCTGTAAAAGCAACGGAGTTTTTATATGAATACAGGGGCATCTCCCTGTCCCGTATGTTTGAGATGATAAAATACCGGATCCTTGAAAGATTCGGAAGATACTGATATATGTGCGGAATATTCGGAGTAGTAAATAAAAGAATAGATGAGTCTCTGGCACGGACATGCACTGACAGACTGTATCACAGGGGCCCGGATGCCGGTAAGATCTGGCAGAAAGGAGACGTGACGCTCGGTCACAGAAGACTTGCCATACTTGATCTGTCCGAAAACGGGATCCAGCCGATGGAGTACGCCGACGGAAGATATGTAATGGTGTTCAACGGGGAGATATACAATTTCCTTGAGATACGAAGCGATCTGGAGAAACTCGGATATACGTTCAGAAGCGACAGCGATTCGGAAGTCATAATGGCTGCGTACATGGAGTGGGGAAGCGCCTGCCTTGACAGACTGAACGGGATGTGGGCTTTTGCCATATGGGATGAACTTGAAAAGAAGCTGTTCATGTCAAGGGACCGGTTCGGAGTCAAGCCGCTCTACTATACGTTCCTTGATGAGGACCGTTCGTCCATCGCTTTTGCTTCCGAAATGAAGGCACTCATGCCTCTGATGAGCGATATCCGGCCAAACCGCGGCATCGTAACGGATCCAGCGAGGATCGTTTACTACGAGAGTACCGATGAATGCGTTCTGGAAGGGATATACAGATTTCCGGCAGGATGCTGTGCGGTATTTGATAAAACACTAAAGATAACCCAATACTGGAATACTTTGGATCATCTGATGGATCTGCCCGAGTCATATGAAGAGCAGGTAGAGATATGCAGGGACATTTTTCTGGATGCGTGCAAACTTCGCATGCGTGCAGATGTTACTATCGGTACGGCTCTGAGCGGAGGCCTTGATTCTTCTGCAACTATATGTGCGATGGCACATCTTGCAGCAACAGATACGGACGCAAGGGTGAACAGGGACTGGCAGCATGCTTTTGTTGCGACTTTCCCGGGGACCGTTCAGGACGAGAGCGAATATGCCAAAAAGGTAACGGATCATCTCGGTATCGAATCCACGTTCATCGTTATCGATCCGGTACGTTCCATAGACAAACTCGGCGACTATGTATATATGCAGGAGGATGTATATCTGACGAGCCCGATCCCTATGATGCTCCTGTATGCTTCCCTTCGAGAGCATGGAACGGTAGTCACGATAGACGGACATGGTGCCGATGAGCTGTTCGGAGGATATACGTTTGATTTTGTAAAAGCCCTTGCCGATGCGCGCACGAAGGAAGAAAAAGATAATGTGATAACCGCATATATCGAGAGTTTCCCGAAGGATGGTTCGAATATGACGATGAAACATCCGACTGCATGGGGTGTGCGTATGGATGAAGCAAGAAGGAAACTCGTTGATATAAAGAATGCGGCAAGGCAGCCTTATAAGAAGGTACGGGCCGCGTCGGATCCGCGATACAGGAAGATGGATACTCTCGGAAAACGCCTGTATGTATCAAGCCATGAGACAATACTTCCGACGCTCCTTCGTAACTATGACAGATACTCGATGACGAATTCGGTTGAGATCCGGATGCCATTTATGGATCACCGGATGGTATCGCTTGCCATGAGCCTTCCGTGGACGTCAAGGCTTCACGGCGGGTATTCCAAGTCTATAATAAGAGACGCGATGGCGCAGTACATGCCGCATGAGATCGCATACAGACGGACCAAGATAGGATTCAATACTCCGATCGTGGAATGGATGAAGGGACCGCTTAAGGACTTCTTTCTTGATACGACAGGATCGGTATCATTTTGTAACTGCGATCTGATAGATCCTGCCGCCGTAAGAGCGCAGATAAAAGAAGTCATTGATGACCCGAAGGCGACATTTGCCATGGGTGAAGCAGCGTTTATGAATATATATCCGTATTTCTGGGAACAGTATTTTTTGAAACATGCATGATATGTCGTTATTAAGGAAGATAAACTATATATTCAGCACAAAGCAGAAGATACAGGCGGTACTGTTATGTATCGGTCTGTTCATCGGTGCGCTGTTCGAACTTGTCGGGGTATCTTTTATAGTACAGCTTGTAGGTATAATCGAAGAACCCGATACGGTACATAAGAGCGTATGGATGCAGAAACTCTATGACATTACGAATGCCGGATCGGACAGGCAGTTCTTTCTGTATGTCGTGCTGTTGCTCATAGGGATATATCTGTTCAAGAACGTATATCTCATAGTGATGAACTATGTCAAATATACGTTCATATACAATAATCAGTTAAGGCTTTCCGGAAGACTGATAGACTGCTATCTGAGGAAACCGTATACATACCATCTGGATAAGAATTCGGCAGAGATGATCAGGTCCATAATGCTTGACTCGGAGCGGTTTTTCCAGATGCTGCTGACGATCTTTTCGATCTTTTCCGAGATCATGGTATCTGCACTTCTGTGCATCTATCTGCTTGTTGTCGACTGGTTCATAACGGTCTCTGTTGTAGTGATACTTCTGGTATTTTCGGGACTGTATCTGCTGATCTTTCATGGCAGGACGAAACAGAACGGGAAGATATCGCAGTTCAACGACGGAAAGATGCATCAGGCGATCAATCAGGCACTTGGTGCTGTCAAGGATATCAAGATACTCCACAGGGAGGAGTATTTTGTAAAGGCTTTCACAAAACGCGGAGAAAAGAAGTACACGGCTGTCAGAAACAATGAGATCCTCGGACAGATACCGGCACATCTCATAGAAACAGTGTGTATCGGAGCGATACTTCTTGTTCTCGTAGTCAAGCTGTATAACGGAGAAGATCTGAACGGCATGGTATCGCAGCTTGCGGCATTTGCTATGGCAGCCTTCAAGCTTCTTCCTTCGGTGGGCAAGATCGATAATTATCTTAATCTGATAGTTTTCCTGAAGCCTTCGGCAGATCTTATATATCGTGATATCAAAGAGACAGAGGACATGCTAAGTGTTACGGGCAAAGAGGCAGACGCCGGTATGGAAAAGGCTGACGGCATAACAGTTCAGCATGTATCATACAGATATCCCAACACGACGGAGAATGTACTTACCGATGTAAACTTTACTATACCGGATGGGACATCCGTCGGACTGATCGGTCCTTCCGGGGCCGGAAAATCTACGATAGCCGATATCATCCTCGGGATACTGACTCCGACAGAAGGGAAAGTCATGTACGGCGATATGAATGTTCACGAGCATCCGCTCAAATGGTCGAAGAAACTCGCATACATACCGCAGGCGATCTTCCTTGCAGATGAGACGATAAGGAGCAATGTTGCATTCGGTATAGATGAGGACAGGATAGAAGAAGATAAGGTCTGGAAAGCACTTGAGGAGGCTCAGCTTGACGCGTTTGTAAGAAGCCTTCCCGAAGGACTTGATACGATGGTAGGCGAACGCGGTGTCAGGCTGTCCGGAGGCCAGAGGCAGAGGATAGGTATAGCACGGGCCCTTTACGGGGATCCGCAGATACTTGTGCTTGATGAGGCAACATCCGCTCTCGATTCCGAGACCGAAACAGCCGTGATGGAAGCGATCGACAGGCTCCGTGGGCGCAAGACGCTTATAATAATTGCACACAGACTGTCTACCATTGCCAACTGCGGTATCATATTCAAGGTAGGCGATGGGCAGATTTGCGACTATACCGAAGAGTTCAGGAAAGAGAACGGCTGATGGGATATAAGCTGAGTGTCATCTTTATAACGTATAACCATGGGGCTTATGTTGAAAAGGCACTAAGAAGTGTTCTTGCCCAGGAAACGGATTTTCCGTTTGAGGTTGTGGTCGGAGAGGACTGTTCAGATGACGGGACTCAGGAGATATTAAAAAGGATCGCCAAAGAGTATCCCGAGCATGAAGCAACGGGTCCGGGTGACAGACAGATAAGGCTGTTCCTACGCCAAAAGAATACCGGCGGCAGGCCGACACTCAATGTTTACGAGACGACTAAAAGGTGCACGGGTGAGTATCTTGCTTATCTTGAGGGAGATGACTACTGGACCGATCCACATAAACTCCAGAAACAGGTCGATATACTGGAAAGCCACAGTGAGTACATAGCCGTAACGCATGATATCGAGATGGTCGATGAACATGATGATCCGATCACCGATAAAGAGATACTTAAGATCGGAGACCTGTATGACTGGAGAGGGGTGTTTACATACAGGGATTACTGTTACAGCGGGAAATGGCCGGGACACTATGCGACTGTTGTCAGCCGTAATATCTATAAAGATGAGAAGTATGATTATACGATACTTTACCGGGCGAGTGATTTTACGGATGATGCACTGATAAACCTGTTTCTGTTGATGCAGGGAGATATATACCGCACAAATGAGAAGATGAGTGCGTGGAGATATGTTAAAAAGACAGGCGGTTCAAACTGGAACTCGATCGCGATAAAGCGTAATATCGCAAGGGAAGACAGTTATCTTTCCAAGACAATGATGCAGTGGATCGAGCAGTACAGGGCGCTTAGCGACTACAGCACCGATCTGTGCCTTAAGAATTTCGGTGCGGCGCTTAAGGATTATATCAGGAAGCCTACCGCCGCGAACAAAAGATACCTGGATGATATGTATGATTACGGGATCACGCATGTAGTTATGAAGGATAAGAAAACATCCCTGTTTACATTCAGCGTAAGATATATACTGGGAAGGATAAAGGATAGGATATGAGGATCAATGTCATAAGATCATCAATGCCATCGTTTGAGGAGTACACTGAGGCGATCAGACCGCTGTGGGATTCGGTATGGCTTACAAACATGGGCGCAAATCATGAAAAGCTTGCCGGGCAGCTGTGTGAATATCTTAGAGTTAAGAACGTTTCACTCTTTGTAAACGGACATATGGCCCTCGAGATGGCACTTCAGGCGATGGACCTTGAAGGCGAGGTCATAACAACTCCGTTTACGTTCGCTTCCACGACGCATGCCATAGTAAGGAACGGATTGACTCCGGTTTTCTGTGATATAGATCCGAACAACTATACGATCGATGCGACAAAGATCGAAGAGCTGATCACGCCGAAGACATGCGCCATAGTCCCGGTACATGTGTACGGATGTCTGTGCGATGTCGAGGAGATAGAACGTATTGCAAAAAAGCACGGACTTAAGGTGATATATGATGCCGCACATGCATTTGGAGTGGAGTATAAGGGTATCGGAGTCGGAAACTTCGGCGACGCCTCCATGTTCAGTTTTCATGCAACCAAGGTGTTCCATACGATAGAGGGCGGTGCCATAACGACGGGTGATGAGGAGCTTATCGACAAACTCAGAAAACTGAAGGATTTCGGAATTAAGGATGAAGAGATTGTTGACGGTATAGGCGCCAATGCCAAGATGAACGAGTTCTGTGCGGTCATGGGTCTGTGCAATCTCCGGCATGTTGATGGGGAGATCGAAAAGAGAAGTCTTGTGACGAAAGCGTACAGACAGAACCTTTCGGATATCGAAGGCATCAGTATCCTTCCGGTGCAGAAGGATGTCAAGCCGAACCACGCATATTTCCCGATCGTTATTGACGAAAAGGAATTCGGAGCAGACAGACAGACTGTTATAGACAGCCTTGAGCAGCAGGATATACATACAAGAAAGTACTTCTATCCGCTTACAAGCGATATGGATTGTTACAAAGGAATGTTCGACAGCTCACTGACACCTGTTGCAAAACATATTGCAGACAGAGTGATCACGCTTCCTATGAGTGCATCGTTGACACAGGATGATGCCGACAGGATATGCGGGATCATCAGAAGCTGTAAAGGAGCGGGTAAGCAGTGATAATAGTCAGGTTTACATCAGGTCTCGGAAATCAGATGTTCCAATATAATCTGTACAGCCTTTTTAAGGAAATGTACCCGCAGACGCCGGTAAAGGCTGATGTGAGGTGGTTCTACACTCAGGATGAGCATCACGGGTTCGAGCTTCGCAGGATATTTGAGAATGTCAAAGGGTCTTCTTTTTCACTGGAAGAGGCGAGCACACGCGAGATATATACCGTATCGGGCCAAATACCCACACCCGTGAAGGGTACGCTCGCGCCAACGATAAAGCATCTGCTGGGCCCTGTTAACCGGAAACTGCGCGAGGCGGGAAAACCCGAAAAGAACGGCATAACATTTGACCAGCTTAGGGCACCGATCGATCCGGACGATCTGTTTAATCTTGACCCCGACAGGAACTATTACATTTTCGGTTATTTCGTTGAAGAAGTATATTATAAGAACAGGGTAGATGCCCTTAAGAAGGAACTTGTATTCCCGGAACTGTCCGGTGAGAATGCTGATCTTGCAGAAAAGATGCAGCATGAGAATTCTGTTTCCGTTCATGTAAGAAGAGGCGATTATCTGTCCGCAACCTATTTGGACAAGTTCATAAGTCTCGGTATGGATTATTATGAGGCTGCGGTAGATGTTATAAAGCAACATATGGAAAGTCCGAAGTTCTATATTTTTTCGGAGGATCCGGATTATACCAGACAGGCGTTTGACTGGCTTGCCGATAAAACGATAGTTGATATCAATAACGGCGATGACAGCTACAGGGATATGCAGCTTATGACAAAATGCAAGGCCAACATCACAGCCAATTCGACGTTTTCCCAATGGGCTTCGATACTTAACGAAAACAGTGACCATATTACCGTTTATCCGGCAAAGTATATGGCAGACGAAGATACCGAGATACGAAAAATGCCGGGTTGGATAAGGATATAGCATATGACTCCCTTGATCTGGATGATAATATTGATAGTATGCCTGGTTGTTGAGTTTATCAGGATCGAACTTTACGGGGCATGTGCGGCTGTCGGTGCGATCGCCGGGATCATTGCGTATGCTTTCGGACTGAATGATTTTTTGCAGATCGCCATAGCAGTGGCAGTTACCGCTTTTTTCCTGATCGTTGCAAGACCCGTGGGAATGAAGTATGTCATGAGAGCCAGACGCGAAAAACAGCTCATGGAGCTTGAAGGGTGTGATGCCGTTGTGACATGCAGGATAGATAATGCATCATCGAACGGAGTCGTCAGGATAGGAGGCAGAAACTGGGCGGCAAGAAGCAACAGACCGAATGCCGTCATAGAAGAAGGAGAAGTTGTTACCGTCGTTACGATGCGTGGCGATGTTGCATATGTGGATTATAAGAGTACGAAAGGAAGAAGATCATGAGCTTAAAAGGACGCGACTTTTTGACGCTGAAGGATTTTACGAAGGAGGAGATCGAAGAGTTCCTCGATCTGGCGGCAGAACTTAAAGAGAAGAAGAAAAAGGGTATATTTGACCGCCGATATGAGGGTAAGAACGTTGCTCTGATATTTGAAAAGACAAGTACAAGAACACGCTGTTCATTTGAGGTAGCTGCTCATGATATGGGTATCGGAACGACATTCCTTGATCCGAGAGCATCCCAGATTGGAAAGAAAGAGAGCATAGCTGATACGGCGTGTGTACTCGGAAGGATGTATGACGGGATCGAATATCGCGGATTTGAGCAGTCAATAGTGGAAGAACTTGCAAAGTATGCATCGGTTCCGGTGTGGAACGGACTGACCAACGAGTATCATCCGACACAGATGCTGGCCGATCTTCTTACGATCAGGGAGCATCTTGGTACGATCGAGGGCAGAAAGCTCGTTTATCTTGGTGATGCCCGCTATAACATGGGAAATTCTCTCATGATTGCATGTGCCAAGATGGGTATGCATTTCGTTGCGGGAACGACAAGAAAGTATTTCCCGAATGCCGCGCTTGTAAAGGAGTGTGAGGGATTCGCAAAGATCTCCGGAGGTTCGGTTGCCTTTGAAGAAGACCCTTACAAGGCAGTTGAAGGTGCAGACATAGTATATACTGACGTGTGGGTATCGATGGGAGAGCCCGATGATGTATGGGAAGAGAGGATCCGTGATCTGACGCCTTATAAAGTCACAATGGACCTTATGAAACATGCCAAACCGGACGCTATTTTCCTGCACTGCCTGCCGGCTTTCCATGACCGCAATACCGCCATAGGAAGAGAAATGGGCGAAAGATTCGGTATAGCGGATATGGAAGTCACCGATGAGGTATTCCAGAAATATGCGGATGTTGTATTTGATGAGGCTGAAAACCGTATGCATACGATAAAGGCCGTTATGGCGGCAACGCTTGGGTGAAAATGAACACAGAGATCATTGATTATTTAAAAACACTTGCAAAGAAAGAGTTCTTTTTTGTCAGCCTTGCGGATGTGTTTTTCTCGCTTGTGATAATCATATGCGGGATGATATCACTTGCTACGGGGGCTACAACACTCCTGTATACGCTTATGTTTGCATCTGCCACGGCACTTCTTTCGTTTAACAGTTACAGATGTTTTAAGCGGGGATCGAAAAACGGCTGGGCATTTGCGATACTGGCGGTAGCGTTTGCTGCTATAACCGGGATATGCATTTATGCACTTATTGTGCTCTAGGACGCTTCATGCAATACAGTTTATTTTGGAGAAAATGATGGACACTTCAAGTATCATCCTGTGCGGTGCCAATTCATACGAACAGAAATATTATTTTAACGAGAAGTTTGCGAAGATCCCCGACTCGATCAAAGAGGACCTGCATATCATATGTGTTCTCTTTACCGAGGAGGTTGGAGGCGCGTTCATGATAGGCTTTGATGATGACGGATCGGTGATGCTCATCACCGATGCCGATGAAGGGGACCTGCTCTATGATGAGATCGGAGCGGGACTTCTCGTCAAGGAACTTAGAAAACGAAGGGTGGAACTGTTTGAAAGCCTTGAACTGTTCTACAGGTCGTTTATTCTTAAGGAAAACGTAAAGGAGAATGAAGATGCTGCTGGTTCTTGATGTAGGAAATACAAATATCACATGCGGGATATATGACGAAGACAAACTGACACATACGTTCCGACTGATGAGTAAGACTCCGAGAACTTCCGATGAGTTCGGAATGACGATCTGCGATCTGGCTGAGAGGCAGGGAGTTGATATCAAAAGGATCGACGGAGCTATAATCGCTTCGGTCGTACCGGATGTAATGCATTCACTTATCAGCAGCGTGAAGAAATATTTAAATATCACGCCGCTTGTAGTAGCTCCGGGGGTGAAGACCGGGATAACGGTCGATACTCCCAATCCGAAGGAGATCGGCCCCGACAGGATAGTTGATGCGGTTGCCGCATATGAAAAATACGGCGGACCGATACTCGTTCTCGACTTTGGAACAGCGACAACATACGATCTTGTTACAGAGGACGGAAGATTTACTGTTGGTATCACGGCTCCGGGAGTCAGGATAAGCGCCCAGGCATTGTGGACCGGAACAGCCAAGCTTCCGGAGATAGAGATAGTCATGCCCAAGTCCATTCTGGCAACTGACACGATCTGGTCAATGCAGGCGGGACTGATGTACGGCCAGATAGGACAGACAGAGTATATAATAAACCAGGTCAAGAAGGAGACCGGATACGAGAACCTCAAAGTCGTTGCAACGGGCGGTCTCGGAAGACTTGTGAGCAACGAGACGGATATGATCGATGAGTATGACAGCGATCTGACACTGGAAGGTCTGAGACTGATCTATGCTAAGAATAGGTAATATCGAACTTCCGAATAAGTGGATACTGGCACCGATGGCAGGGGTTTGTGACCTGCCATTTCGCTTGTTATGCCATGAAGCCGGAGCGGGAATGACCTGTATGGAGATGATAAGTGCAAAAGCCATCTATTACCGGAACAAGGCGACCGATGAGATGATGGTGATCGACCCGTCTGAAGGGATCGTTTCTCTTCAACTGTTCGGATCCGATCCCGAGATCATGGCAGCTATGGCGGCCAAGATAGAGGAGCGCCCTTTTTCCGTACTTGATATCAATATGGGCTGCCCTGTGCCTAAAGTTGTAAACAACGGGGAAGGATCCGCTCTCATGAAGGATCCGAAGCTGGCAGGAGCGATAATAAAAGCCGTATCATCGGCGATATCAAAACCGGTAACCGTTAAGATAAGGAAAGGTTTTGATGAGACCTGCGTCAATGCCGTTGAGATAGCAAAGATCGCCGAGGATGCAGGTGCGGCTGCCGTTGCCGTGCACGCCAGGACAAGACAGCAGTACTACTCGGGCGAGGCTGACTGGGATGTGATAAGGCAGGTCAAAGAATCCGTATCGATACCTGTAATAGGAAACGGAGATGTTGATTCGTATGAGAGCGCGTGCGCGATGATGGATCAGACAGGCTGTGATGCTGTAATGATCGGGCGTGCTGCACAGGGGAATCCGTGGATCTTTTCGGAACTCTGTGCAAAAAGTGAAGAAAAAAAATGGGAAAAACCTTCTAAAGAAGAGGTCGCAAAAACGGTTATGAGACACGCCGGTATGCTGATAGACCTGAAAGGTGAGTATATCGGGTCACGCGAGATGCGCAAACATGCAGCGTGGTACACCAAGGGATATCCGGGCTCATCGCATCTTCGGGGTAAAATGAATGAAGTGGAATCGCTCGAAGATATGCAGAGGATAATGGATGATTTTGCATGCGGATAAAGTCTGTTGACGAGGGCAGATGCTTGCGATATAATGCGTTTAATGCTCTTGGGGCAGTCATAAATACATATTAAAAATGATCCTTGGAAGGGGAAGTAAAAAATGGAAGAGAAGAAGAACTTAATGTCTCATGAAAAGCTTCTGGAACTTGAAGCTGAGCGTGATGAGAGAAAAGAGGTCATAAGAGCGCAGATAGCTCAGAAGATCAAAGAGGCACGTGAACAGGGCGACCTGTCTGAGAATGCCGAATATGATGCTGCCAAGGAAGAACAGAGAGATAACGAACTCAGGATCGAGGAGATCGAGGCTATACTCAAAAACGCCGAGGTATATCTTGAAGAGGATGTAGCAAAGGATGCCGTTGGTCTCGGAAGTACGGTCACTCTCCTTGATGTTGAATACAATGAGGAAGTTGTATATAAAATAGTAGGTTCAACTGAGGTTGACAGCCTTAACGGCAAGATCTCCAATGAGTCACCTGTAGGAAAAGCTCTTATCGGAGCAAAGAAAGGTGCGACCATAGGTGTTGATACACCTGCCGGTGTCATCAAGTACAAGATAATAAAGGTTGAAAAACCTGCATCGGCAAAGAGTGCTAAGAAGACCACAAAGAAGAAAGACTGATCAAAATGGGTAATAACGAACAGAACAAGCAGGGTCAGGAGCCTGACCTTAATCAGATACTGAAGAATAAGAGGGAAAAGCTTGCCAATCTTCAGGCGGCAGGCAGGGATCCTTTTGTTATAACAAAATATGATCAGACCGATCATACAGCCGATGCGAAAGCTGCGTACGAGGAACTTGAGAAAAAGCTTCTTGCGGATCACAAGGAAGCTGTCATAGATGAGAGCCTTCCCGAGGAGGAGAAGAGACCTCTCATCAAGGCGGAGTATGAGAAGAAGCGTGCGATCATGGATGCTTCTCCGATCAATGTCAGTATTGCCGGCCGTATAATGTTAAAGCGCGTAATGGGCAAGGCTTCATTTATCAATGTCAAGGATCTTAAGGGAGATACCCAGGTATATGTATCCAAGGATTCACTCGGAGAAGAGGCATACGCCGATTTCAAGAAGTTTGAGCCCGGCGATATCGTAGGTGTCAAGGGATATATGTTCAGGACGCAGATGGGTGAAGTGTCGGTACACGCTTCGTCGGTGATTCTACTTTCCAAAAATTTGCAGCCGCTCCCTGAGAAGTTCCACGGCCTTACTAACACGGATATGCGTTACCGCCAGAGATATGTTGATCTGATCATGAACGATGTATCAAGGGATACGTTCATAAAGAGATCAAAGATCATATCCACGATCAGAAAGTATCTGGACGGACAGGGCTTTATGGAAGTCGAAACACCGATGCTCGTTGCAAATGCGGGCGGTGCAGCTGCAAGACCGTTCATGACTCACTTTAACGCACTTGACGAAGACCTTAATCTTCGTATTTCTCTTGAACTTTACTTAAAGAGACTGATAGTAGGCGGACTCGAGAGAGTATATGAGATAGGCCGCGTGTTCAGGAATGAAGGTCTTGACACGAGACATAATCCGGAGTTCACGCTCATGGAGCTCTATCAGGCATATACCGATTACAATGGTATGATGGACCTTACGGAAAATATGTTCCGCTATGTCGCACAGGAAGTTCTCGGAACGACGAAGTTTAAATACGGTGATATCGAGCTTGATTTCGGCAAGCCGTTCGAACGGATAACCATGATAGACGCCATCAAAAAGTATGCGGATGTTGATTTTGACTCCATCCCCGATACCGAGGCAGCTAAGAAGCTTGCGGATGAGCGCGATATACACTATGAGCCCTATCATACAAAGGGCGATATAATCAATCTCTTCTTTGAGGAATATGTTGAGGAAAAACTGTTACAGCCTACATTCGTAATGGACCATCCGGTTGAGATATCACCTCTTACAAAGAGAAAACCCGACAGACCGGATCTTGTTGAGAGGTTCGAGCTGTTCATCAATACATGGGAGATGTGTAACGCATACTCCGAGCTTAATGATCCGATCGATCAGAGAGAAAGATTCAAGGCGCAGGATGCCGCTGCGGCAGCAGGCGACGAGGAAGCCAACCATACGGATGAGGATTTCC
>JAFZQP010000090.1 GCA_017620345.1 Lachnospiraceae bacterium | reverse complement strand
CGAGGACTGACATAATAGGTCTTCAGGATATTACAAGGATATGGTCCGCGTTCCATTTTCTGCCACGGGATCTTGCTTCAAAGCTCGATAAGTGGCATCCGAGATCATGTATGAACAAATACCGTCTCATATGCGGACCGAACGGGGAGCTTGCGGCAAAGACTGTTGAACTGGCCAAAGGGCGTTCGCTTCAGAGCATAGGCATAGCAATGCATGTTGTGGCTGATACATGGGCTCATGCTTATTTTGCCGGAACCCCGTCTCTAGTTATCAACAATACAACGGATGATTTTTATGAACTGCCGGCCGGAGATGAGGCAGCCGGGAAAGAGAGAAAGATAAGATTCCGTCACAATCCGTCCGCACCCGATGATCCGGAGGAAGGTATATATACAAACAGTCTGTTCCAGAGAGATGAGAACACGATCATGAACCTTGGCCACGGCCGCGCCGGACATCTCCCTGACTATTCGTTCATCCGGTATATGTATATGCCTGCGTGGAATGAGTACAGGATGATCATCAAAGACAATCCGTCCGATTATCTGAATGCATTCGGGCAGCTCATATATTCGATGAAATATATCAGGGGCGATATCGATGTTTTTGAGACGGAGCGATATGATACCGAAGCCGTTAAGCCGTACAAAGACTGGATCGTCTCAATTCTTACCAAACGTGTGCTCAATGCTTCGGATGACTGGAAGGCATTCGGAGAAGAACTGTCGGGTAATGTCATTGAGAAATTTGATATCAACAAGTATCAGGACGAATATATTAATGCTCCGGCGGATAGGAAAGATGAGACATTTATCGGTAAGTTCGTAAAAGGAGCTATGGCGCACAAGGGAATGGTAAGCAATGAGATATTCGGATCCGGGAACAGACTGGTCGGATTTGTTGAGGCACTGATGAAATGACAAAACTCCAGAGGGCAAAAGAGATAGTCTTCGGACTCATAATGATCTTTCTGGCATACGTGATGATATGTTTCCCCGATAAGGGATATTCGCTTATCATATTCATGTTCGGCGTGTATTTTGCCGCAAAGGGGATCAGAACGATCGTGTATTACGTAACAATGGCACGCTTCATGGTGGGAGGGAGAACGTCTCTCTATAACGGGATCATTTTCCTTGATCTCGGGATACTGACATTCACACTCACCGAAGTACCGCATTATTATGTGCTCATATATCTTATAGCGATCCATGCGTTTTCGGGTGTCGTGGAGGTGCTGAGGGCATTTGAGGCAAAGCGCTTCGGTGCCGGATCGTGGAGGCTGAAGATCGGACACGGCGCGGTAAATATAATAATGGCGCTTTTGTGCGTAATATTCATAGCGCATATCAACATTGCCGTGATCGTATACGGGATTGGACTGATCTATTCTTCTTTGCTTCGGATAATTTCGGCGTGCCGAAGGACGAAGCTCATTTATATACAGTAGATGACAAAAGGATCATAACGACAGCATATGAACAGCGACAATAAAAATGATGATCTTATACCCGTGGTGAGCGTTGGCCTTAGGACGAACGAGACGGATGAAGAATTCGAACATGCACTTAATGAGCTTGATGCGTTGTGCGAGGCGTGTGATCTTGTGGCACGTGCTACTGTAACACAAACGCTTACACACGCGGAGAGTGCGACATGGATAGGTTCCGGCAAGGCCGAAGAACTGGAGATGACGGTAAGGGCGGCAGAGGCCGAATATGTCGTATGCCTTGGCAATCTTTCACCGACGCAGATGAAGAATCTGCAAAGGATCACGCATGTTCCGGTATGGGACCGGACTAATCTGATCCTTGAGATCTTTTCGCGCCGTGCCCGCACACGGGAGGCAAGACTGCAGGTTGAATCCGCGTACCTTCAGTATATGCTTCCGAGGCTTTCGGGTATGTGGCAGCATCTGGGACGTCAGGGCGGCGGAGGCGGGAGCCGTGCCAATAAAGGTATAGGTGAGAAGCAGATAGAACTCGACAGACGACAGATATCACACCGGATCACGGAACTTCGCAAAGAACTTGCCGCCATAGACAGGACAAGAGATACACAGCGGCGCGGAAGGTCGCGCGACGGTCTTTGGCAGGTGGCACTTGTCGGTTACACAAATGCGGGAAAATCCTCCCTTATGAACTGTTTTTTGAAGATGAGTTCTTCGGACTCCGCAAAGGTCGATGAGAAGACAGTGTTCGAGAAAGATATGCTTTTTGCCACACTTGACACTTCGATACGTAAGATAGAGGTTCCGGGCAGAAGACCTTTTCTGCTGTCTGATACAGTCGGTTTCATTGAGAACATCCCTCATGATCTTATAAAGGCATTCAGGTCAACACTCGCCGAAGTCAGATATGCGGATGTACTGCTGATCGTTATGGATTCATCCGATCCGCATCATGAAACACACAGGAAGATAACCGAAGATACGCTTAGAGACCTGGATGTCGTCGATATTCCAAGAATCTACGTGTATAATAAAGCAGATCTGCGTGATGAGGGAATGTGCAAAGAAAACAGACAGGATGCGGATTTTGTTTACATATCCGCAAAAACGGGTTACGCTATAGATACGCTGCTTGATAAATTATACGGTATCTTTGATGCCGGAAGCAGGACGATCGATATTCTGATACCGTATACATCAGGTGAACTCATAAACCTTCTGCACGACGGAGCGCAGGTATTATACGAAAAGTTCGAGGAAGAAGGAACACATATAAGGGCTGTATGCCCCAAGGCACTGGCTGACCGGATCGAAACGGGTCTGCCGCGTACATAAAAGAAAGGAACAAAAAACTACATGGAGGAAAGAAACTTTCTGACACGGGTCATTGGAGCACAGGTTTATGGTTAAAGCATTCAGTGAATCGATAAATACGCTCACTACTCTCGGGATGAGCAGGGTGGGGGCGTTTGCACTGACCACAGGCGTGATGATTTTTATCCTTGTCATTGGTCTTGTGCTTTATATCCTTTTGTTCAGGCTGCTTCGAAAAGTGACGCACCTCGTTTTCAGAAGACTTGAGAGAAAACAGGGTCACAGGATACATATCGAGTTCCTTGAGAGGATCACGAGCTTCGGAATCGGACTGGCTGTCATAATCTCTTTCCTCGGGTGGAAGAATATCGGCGGATCTTTGCTTGGCAGTGCAGCTGTACTTACCGGTGTTATTGGTTTCGCGGCCCAGGACGTTATCAAGGATGTTCTGTCGGGACTGCTGATCAGCATATACAGGCCGTTCGATCTCGGAGACAGGATAGAACTCGAGGACGGAACCGTCGGGATCGTTGAGAGCATAACGATGAGACATGTTGTCATCTCCAGGATAGATACCCTGCGTATGATCATTCCTAACAGCAGGATAAATGCCGCTTCGATATTAAACTACAGTTTCGGCGATATTCAAAGGTCATGCCATTTCAGGTTTCCCGTAGCTTATGAAACCGATATTGAGAAAGCGAAAAAAGTCATATCCGATGCGGTCAAGAGCAGTCCTTATTCAGTGCCCGGGAAAAAACAGAGCGACGGTTCGATGGACTACGGAAGTATTTATTTCATTGATCTTTCCGATTCGGCACTCGTCATGGCAGTGACCGTATACTATGAAGCAAGCATCGCCAGCGAGAAACTCAAAGACGATATAAACACCCGTGTCTTTGAAGCACTTACAAGAAACGGCATAGAGATACCTTACAATCACACATCTGTTGTGCTGAAGAAAGAAATTTAAGTGACATGATACCTGAATACAACCAGCAAAATACAAGAATACATAATACCGTTGTAGGCATGCTGACCCTTGCTTCTGTCGGCACCATGATAGAGAGCGTATCCCAGGGTTGGGAATACTGGGTGCCTCCGCTCATCTTTGTCGGTATAGTTGCAGCATGGGCCTTGCATTTGCTCCAGTATGGGGCAAGAACGTTTCGGGAGAACTATTATCTTGTTTTCTCGATGTTACTGTCGTTTTATCACGGTGTTCATGACACGAGCACTTTTGATATCGTGATCGTGTCCATGATACTGATGATCACGGTCACACTTCTTAGAAGAGCCGGATTTCTCAATATTCT
>JAFZQP010000089.1 GCA_017620345.1 Lachnospiraceae bacterium | reverse complement strand
GAATTCGAGGAATCTTTAAAAGAGAATATAGACGAGATGGATATCGCGCAGCCCGAGGAGAGCGTGGAGACGACAGAGGATGTTGTTCGTGCGGAGCATCCGGAGGCGGCCGTTTCTGCAATACTGTTTGCGATGGGTGACTCCGTTGAGATCAAAAAGCTTGCAAATGCGATAGGATTCAGCGAGGATGAGACGCGCGAGATCATCGCCCGGATGAAAGCGAAGTTTGACAGAAACAAAGACTTCGGTCTGACTATCGTCGAGCTTGATGACTCTGTTCAGATGTGCTCGAAGACCGATATGTACGAATATCTGATCAAGGTTGCCAAGATACCGAAAAATCTGCATTTGTCAGATACAGCACTTGAGACGCTTTCGATCATCGCCTACAAGCAGCCCGTTACAAGAGCCGAGGTTGAGAAGATAAGAGGAGTATCGTGCGACCATCCGATCAATAAGCTCCTTGAGTTCGGACTCATCACCGAGCTTGGAAGGCTGAACGCACCGGGACGTCCGCTTCTTTTCGGTACGACGGAGCAGTTCCTTCGCTCATTCGGAGTCAAATCCCTTGAGGATCTGCCGGATATAGCACCCGACCGTCTGGAGGAATTCAAGCGCGAGGCGGCCGAGGAAATACAGTTAAAACTGGAAGTGTGATAACAGGGACCGTAAGGTCCCTTCTTTTTTTCTTATATTTATGCATTTTCTCCTTTGAAAAATCATTCCCTTATGTTAAAATATCAAAAGTGCGTAAATTGCGGCTATTAATATATTTTTTATGGAGGTTTTGCAATGAGTAATACTTCACTTGCAGGCAAACGTATAGACAGTTTGCTTGATGAAAACAGTTTCGTTGAGATCGGTGCAAATGTTACTGCGCGTTCGACCGATTTTAACAGCGAACCGAAGGAGTGCATTGCTGACGGTGTTGTAACCGGTTACGGCCTTATCGACGGAAGGCTTGTTTACGTTTACAGCCAGGATGCTGCCGTTCTCGGCGGTTCTGTCGGCGAGATGCATGCGAAAAAGATCGTCAATCTTTACAGACTGGCACTTAAGGTCGGTGCTCCCGTTATAGGACTTATCGATTCAGCGGGACTTCGTCTTAATGAGTCTGTGGATGCACTTTCGGCATTCGGAGCTATCTACAGGACACAGGCCAAAGCATCGGGACTGATCCCGCAGATAACAGCAGTATTCGGCAACTGCGGAGGAGGACTTGCACTGTTTCCTTCGATGACTGATTTTACCTTTATGGAATCAAAGAAGGGCAAGCTGTTTGTTAATTCCCCCAACGCCATAGAGGGGAATTATGAAGAGAAGCTCGACACTTCCGCATGTGATTTCAGAAGCAGTGAATACGGGGATGTGGATATTGCGGCATCGGAAGAGGATATATATGAGAGCATAAGGACTCTTATAACATTGCTTCCCGAGAACTATGAGGAAGGCGGAGCTTATGATGAGTGCACGGATGACCTTAACAGGCTGTGCGATGATATTGCTGCATGCATCAAGGATACTTCGGTTGCTCTGTCGAGGATAGCCGATGATCAGCTGTTCTTCGAGGTTAAGGCTGAATATGCCAGGTCAATGGTCACAGGCTTCATGAAGATCAACGGTATGACGGTGGGCGCAGTTGCCAACCGTACCGAGAAATATGATGACGAGGGCAAGGCCTGTGAGAAATATGCTCCGGTGCTTACACCGGCCGGCTGTGCCAAAGCAGCTGATTTCGTAAGGTTCTGTGATGCATTCGGTATTCCGGTTATCACGCTTACATCAGTTACAGGTTTTGAATCCACAATGTGTTCGGAGAAGAAGATAGGAGATGCGGCAGCCAAGCTGGCTTACGCATTCGCATCAGCGACCGTTCCCAAGATCAATGTGATCACAGGAAATGCATACGGAAGCGCCTATGTGATCATGAATTCGAAATCTCTCGGCGCTGATATGACCTTCGCATGGGATACGGCCAGAGTCGGAATGATGGATGCAGATCTTGCTGCCAAGCTTCTGTTTGAGAAGGAGGATAATAAGGACGAGCTTACCGCATCATATAAGGAAATGCAGACAAGCGTTGAATCCGCAGCCCGCAGAGGTTATATCGATACCGTGATAAAGGCGGAGGATACACGTAAGTATATAATCGGTGCAATGGAGATGTTGTATACAAAGAGAGAGGAGCGTCCCGATAAGAAGCATGGCGCAATCTAGGAAAGGTATGGTGAAACGTAATATGAAAAAGCTTTTATCAGTATTATGTATATGTATCTGCCTTCTTGGAGTAGCGGGATGCCAGGCGGCCAAGCCTGTGGAAAGGGAAACCTCGGAGATGGTTACCGAGTATTCACAGTTCCTGACGCAATACCTGCTGGCAGAAGATGAAGATATGTATGCATATTTCTTCCAGGGTCAGATCACAGGCCTTGATGATTTCACCAAGGGAGGAGCCGAATATACCGAATCCGTGCTTGGACAGATCGGACTCAAGGTTGAAGGCAACGGCTTCATTTCGGGAATTGAATCCTGGAAGAAGGCAACGAGTGAGATCGGCAGGTATGTAAGTATCAAGGATGTTTCAGTACAGTACGGAACCAAGGGTGACACGCTGATAGTAGACCTTGATACACAGTTTGAGAAGAGAGATGCAACTATAGAGTTCGTCTATAAGGATGATCTTAACAAGACACTGACATCATACGCCGTTAATGTG
>JAFZQP010000088.1 GCA_017620345.1 Lachnospiraceae bacterium | reverse complement strand
TGGCGGGACTGTGTGTATTGTGGGATCGCGATCAGGGAATGGTCACGCTCGCGATAAACGGCGCACTTTTTCTCATCGTTGCCGTGATATTCCTGGCGGCTGATTTTGGCAGCTTTGCGCCGATGAATTCCATCATCAGGGAGCTGAATAAGGCTTCGGAGAAGATCCGTTCTGATGCCATGAACTCGCATTCATATTTGTGGGAGCCGTACTCATCAAGTGAGGTCAAGCTGTTTAAAAACAGTAAGCTTGACAGGCTTTTCACTGATTTTGTATTTGAGCTCAATCGCGAGGACAATGCGGAAAAAGCATATTACCGTCCGAGCATAGATGACTATATCAACATGGATATCGTTGATACGACGATGCACCGCAATGAGCTCAACCAGGTTCCCGGAATGCTGACCGGACTCGGAATACTCGGGACGTTCATAGGTCTGTCCATAGGTTTGCAGCACTTTAATGCGACCGGATCGACGGCAGCCATGACAAAGGGTATAGAAGGTCTTATGGACGGTATCAAGGTAGCGTTCCATACTTCTATTTTCGGGCTTGTATTTTCTCTTGTGTTCAATGCGGTATATAAGAGAAAGCTGTTCGAAGGAGAGAATGCCGTTTCCGAGTTTTCACATGCGTTCAAGAAATATGTCCTTCCGGATACTGAGAACAACGGAATGAATCAGCTCATCTCACTTCAGGCTGAACAGATCAGGGCCATGGACAGAATGTATGAGAAGATGGCCGACGAGATGGGAAGGATAATAGAGCCGCAGTTTGACAGACTGAACAGGGCCGTTGCCGAGTTCGAGACTATAATGGTCAGAAACGAGACCGAAGCGATACGTCAGATAGTGGACACTTTCGTAGTACAGATGAACGCGGCTCTTGCAGACAGCTTCAGAAAGCTTTCAGAATCTGTTGATGAGCAGTACAGGAGCCAGAAGGAGACAGCGGATCAGATGACGGCGCTTCTTAACACTACCGGCAGCAATACCGCAAACCTTCATTCCATCAACAATGAGACGGAAAGACTCATCACAACGCTCAACAGTTATACGGCGAGCATACAGACGATACAGAACGAGCTTCAGAAGACTCTTGCGAGCCTCGGATCGGAGGATAAATCGGCAAGAGATCTTATATTACAGGAAAAGGCCATGCTGCTCGAGCAGGGTAATATCATCGTTGAACTTCGCACAGCGATAAGACAGATGAGAGATAACACCAAGGATACGAAAGAGCATGTTGATGAGGCTCTTGAAGAGATAACGAACGGTGTCGATTATATGCGCAAACTTGCAGATAAGAAGATAGGCGGCGGTCAATGAGAAGGATCAGCCGGACAAAAGACGAGGAGACATCATACTGGCTGTCATATTCCGATATGATGGCAGGGCTCCTTCTGTGCTTCGTGATAATAATATCCATCACGGTCCTTCGCTCAAAGGTCATGTATGATCAGAAGCAGGAAGAACTTGCCGGCAAGGAGCAGGAACTCATCATTCAGTCTGAAGAACTCGAGAATGAGAGGCTTACGATCGAAGAGCAGGGAGCCAAGCTCAACGCGCAGGAACTGAAGCTGTCGGAGCAGGAGGGTAAGCTCCTTGCACAGCAGAAGAAGCTGCAGGAACAGTCCGAACTCCTCAAGGAGCTTGAACAGCTCATGGGTGAGCAGCAGGCAAAACTTGATAACATAATTGGTATCAGGAGCGAACTTATCGAAGCGCTCAAGAAAGAGTTCGAGCACTCATCGCTTAGCATTGCCGTTGATGAAAATACCGGCGCGATATCAATGGATTCCAATATCCTGTTTGAGTACAACAAGTCGACACTCAAGACCGGCGGTAAGGATTTTCTCGGAGAGTTCATGCCGAGGTATTTAAAGATACTGCTCAGTCCCAAATACAAAAAATACATTTCCGAGATAGTTATCGAAGGACATACTGATACGGACGGAGATTATCTGTCAAACCTGAATCTGTCCCAGCAGAGGGCATATTCCGTTGCGGACTACTGTGTTCGCGGCAACAGTGATTTTCTGACAGACAGGGAGAAGGAAGAACTTGAAAAGGTTCTGTCCACGGTCGGAAAATCATTCAGCGAACCGATCCTGAAATCCGATGGAAGTGTTGATGCGGATGCATCGCGCCGTGTCGAGATAATGTTCAGGTTAAGGGATGAAGAGATGATCCGTGAGATGATGGAGATACTGAACGAGAATTCCGTCAGATAGATACAAGTACAGGAGGAGGGTTAAGATATGCGAAGAGCATTGTTCATAGGGGGAACAGGAACGATATCAATGGCGGTCACACGCCTTGTTGCGCAGGATCCCGAGTGGGAGCTTTATCTTGTCAATCGCGGCAGCAGGATGGATGAGATCCCCGAAAATGTCAATGTCATTAATGCTGATATAAATGATGAAGACAAGATCGACAGCATGATCGAGGGAACCGGATTCGACTGCGTGTGTGATTTTATCGGGTTTACTCCCGATCAGGCAGAGCGTGACTACAGGCTGTTCCGTGGCAGATGCAGCCAGTTCATATACATCAGTTCCGCATCGGCATACAACAAGCCGTGCAGGAACTATCTGATAACGGAAGGGACCGCGCTTGCCAATCCGTTCTGGGAATATTCAAGGAACAAGATATATTGCGAAAGCTTTTTCATGGACAAGTATGAGAAGGAAGGATTTCCTGTTACGATAGTCCGTCCGAGCCATACATATGACGAAAGAAGCGTGCCTCTCGGGGTTCACGGTGACAAGGGAAGCTGGCAGGTCATAAAGAGAATGCTTGAAGGAAAGCCGGTCATCGTCCAGGGAGACGGAACTTCGCTGTGGACAATGACGAGCAATGAGGATTTTGCCAAGGGATTCAAGGGACTTATGGGAAATCCGCATGCGATCGGTGAGAGCTTCCAGATCACGAGCGATGAGACGCTTACATGGAACCAGATATATGAAGCCATCGCAGATGCCCTCGATGTTGATTTTATACCGTATTATGTTTCATCGGAATTCCTTGCATCCGTTAGCGATTATGATTTCTTCGGATCGCTTCTCGGGGATAAATCGAATTCGGTTGTGTTTGACAATACAAAGATCAAGAGAGCGGTACCGGGATTTACATGCACGACAAGATTCGATCAGGGCGTCAGAAGGACTCTTGACTATGTGCTGTCGCATCCCGAATGTCAGGTGCCCGATCCCGAATTTGATGAATTCTGTGACAGGGTCATAGATGAACTTGAAGAGGCAAAGGACAGGCTGAGATGAATATAAGAAGAGCAACAGAGTCCGACATACCTGCAGTGCTGAAAATGCTGTCCCAGGTGCTGGAACTCCACGCAGATATAAGGCCGGACATATTTATACCGAATACGACAAAATACAGCGCAGAAGATCTGTCCGCGATGTTCACGGATGACAGCAGACCCGTGTATGTTGCGGAAGATGACGGAGCGGTTTACGGATACGCATTCTGCCAGTTGCAGGATCCGCCTTTTACATCGACGATGGTCCCTCATAAGATCCTGTATCTCGACGATCTGTGCGTGGATGAGAGCGCAAGAGGAAAGCATGTCGGCTCCGCATTGTTCGAGCATGTCAAATCCGAAGCGAAGCGGCTTAGATGCTATGAGGTAACGCTTAATGTCTGGGAGGGAAATGATAAAGCCATCGGCTTCTACCGGTCGATGGGAATGAAGACAAAAGAAACACAGATGGAATATATACTGCAATAGAAAAACCCGCCATATCGGCGGGTTTTTTATCGGGGCGACGTGATTCGAACACGCGGCCTCTACGTCCCGAACGTAGCGCTCTACCAAACTGAGCCACGCCCCGAATGCAGATAGAAGGGGCCCGATTCACGTAGTGAATTGGGAAGAGGTCTGTCTGCACGACGAGCGCCTATTCTCCGAAGGAGAATCCAAATGCGCGAGTCACCTCTATTTGATAATAAAACCCCAATTCCGCTCATCGCAAAACTGAGGCCTTAGTGCGCGATCAGGGGCTCGAACCCTGGACACCCTGATTAAGAGTCAGGTGCTCTACCAACTGAGCTAAGCGCGCATTTTGTTTGTAACGCAAGTGCTATTATATTATAATGTTTTTTGAATTG
>JAFZQP010000087.1 GCA_017620345.1 Lachnospiraceae bacterium | reverse complement strand
TCCCAACGTGGGAATAAAATATATGCCTGTAAATGCTTTGGCATCGGAGGGTGAGAACACAGCGGCGGTGTATCTGGAACTGCCGCAGGGCTGGCAGACTAAGGCAGTAACACTGCCCATTAAGTCAACTGTGAAACGGCACGCTGAGCGCGGAGCTTTCGGCGAATTGATTTCGGTGATTTTGCCTCTCCGATTGTGTGGTTGCGGTAGAGACGACGTGATCCGAGCGGCATAACGGCATACTCTCCGCGGGTTTATCTCAGCAGAGGAAGACTTCTCTTATGAGATAAGGCTGCGGATGACCGCAGCCTCGTACATTGGAAACAGCATACCTTATCCAAGATTCTGATTGTTGGCGGCAGCAAGGATGACATCTACATCGATGGTCTTCTTGTCCTGCTGTGATCCGATGACCAGGGCGTCAGACATGATATTGTCAATCAGCCTCGGGTTACCATGTGTTTGACCGACAACAGCATTGATGGCAGCATCATCTATTATGGCCTTGGAACTTCCGGCGCAGGCAAGCTTGTGGGTTATGTACTCTACCGCTTCGGTATCGGATAAGCCCTGATAGTTGTAGTGAACGGTGATGCGCTGCCTGAGAGCTTCATGGGGCTGGGTTCTTAAGATCCCGTTAAGGTGTGACTCTCCACAGAGTATCAGCGTAAAGCAGTTGACGGAATCATAGCCATAGTTCATAAGCATCTTTATGTCATTTAAGATACTGTTGGAAAGATACTGCGCTTCGTCAATGGCAAGAAGAAGCGGCTGGCGTTTTTCGTGGTACATATAGTAGACCTGTTCCTGTATCGACTTGAACATAACGGTCTTACCGCCTCTGTCCTTAACACCGAGTATGAGGCATAACTGCTTGTAGAAATCAGCAACGCTTATCGTGGACAGACAAATGTATTCCATGTGGTACAGGTTGGGGTTCAGTTCCTTTGCAAAGCATCTTAAGCAGAAGGATTTGCCCATGCCGGGACTGGCTGTGAACAGGCCGATCCCGCGGGTGTCTTTTAAGAAGTTGAGCCGTGACGTCATTTCATCGAAATCCCTTGAGCGAAAGCAGTATTTTTCGGGGAGCTGCTGCTTGTCAAAGGGATTAAACGCCAGGGAGTAGTAATCGTTAAACATTGGAACCTCCTATCTTGGAATAGTCAATGGACGGACCGTTCTGACGCTTTGTACGGCAGTTCTCGTTCTTGTTGGTAACACGGATAGGGAAACGCTCACCCTCGTAGACGATCATGGCAGAATCCATTTCACCGGGACGGAACCTTATCTCGACCCTCTGGCCGATGAACTGCATGGGAACATCATAGGACACCTTATCGATCGGAACAGTAGAATCCTTGCGTACCTTACGGTATATACGGTTTAAGAAGCTTTCGTTAAGCCATTCCTGCGAAGCAGGGATGCGGACAGAACCCCTTGTGGCCTGATAACGCTCAAGCGGAGTACATCCGATCCCGGAATGGACAGTCGTGTTATACGAGCGGATATATTCCCTGAAGAGCCCATTGAACTGTTCGAGCGAGTGAATACAGTCGGTGTCAAGCCCGTATAACCAGCGTTCCTTGGTAGTGCGCCAGAAACGTTCTATTTTGCCCTTGCTGGCGCCGTCCCTGACTTTTGTGTGCAGAAGTACCGTACCGATCGTTCCGCAGATAAGCGCAAGCTGCTCGTTGGCGTATGGCGCCCCGTTATCGGCATAAAGCTTAACGGGTATCCCGTAGGTTGCAACGGCATCCTTGAATACCTTCTGGAAGTTGGCAGCGGTGTCATTATAGAAAAGCTGTGCCCCCACAATAAGACGGGAATGGTCATCGATGATGCAGATGGCATAGACCCTGCGGGATTTCCCATCTTCGGTGATATAAGGGAAGTAGCAGGAATCGGTCTGCCACATCTTGCCAAATGCATCTTCCTCAAAGGTCTTGCGGTCGCGCAGGTTCGGATTACGGGCTGATTTAAGATCATTGTGCTTGATGAAACGCTGGACTGCAGAAACATTGACAGTCGGCGGGATAAATCCTGACTGTATGAGCTGAGCATGTATCTGCGTGGCATTCAGTCTGGGGAATTCCTGCTTCAGTCGGAAGATCTCCTCGATGGCAGTGTCCGGCAGGACGCGAGTGGTACCTTTGTCCGATCTTTCATTGGGCAGTAGGGAATCAAACCCGAAACGCTGATAGTTGGATACCCATTTCTCCAGCGTTTTGTAACTCACTTCCCTGACAGATCCATCCGGAAATGTAAGAGGCTTTTCGGTAACGCGCTTGTAGTAAGCGGTACGTGAAGCGTCGGGGAACAGGCCCTGGATCACCGGGGCGATCAAGGCGAAGCGAAATTGTGCGACTTCGGTCGCGGCTGCTAAGTTTGTGTTTGTTTTCATAGCGATTTACCTCCTGTGAGCCAAGCATATCTTAGAGAAACCGCTTTGAGAATTATCATGTCGTGTGGTGCGGGTACAGCAGATCATGGCGGAGAAGTGCTCCGCTGTGAAGATGCGGGATTCTTGTGGGACTGCATGAAGGAAATGGAGGTTTTCTTGAAGAATTCCCCGGCGAATGAACTGAACGGATCAAGATGCACCAGTTCTTTAAGCGAATGCAGCAGATCCTGTTCTACAGACTTAAGAAGTCCCTGCCACTCCCGGCGATGATCCTGATACAGTGCCTTCCAGCGGTACAGCTGCATTGGTGTTATACAGAATCTTTCGCAGATCGAAGTTATGGACCCGGAATGAATGGAATAATCAGCAAGTACACGCAGGATGAAGAAGAGCGAGTATGAATCGTATGGGATGATGGGATCCGGAAGAATGGCGTGCGTGTGCCCGCAGCATAAGCAGATGACCCGTAGGATACGAAGCCGATGGACTACCGGGCGCCCGTCAATGAAATCGACCGCATAACGGTAATAGTACGCATGTATGCGGCATTCTCCCTTTCTGCAGCAGAGAGGGCACTCCTCTTCGTGTATGTTGAAGGATTTCATACAGGAATCAAAGAGAGATTTTGTTGAACTTTTTATACGGATAAGGTTGCAATTTATTAGGTTCTTTCTTATCATATCAGTGTGGACTTCAAGTTACTGCTTTAAGCTAGGCAACCATAATTAGGGCGAAGACCCTGCACCGGACCTGCTTGCGGACTTGATTCTATGTATGAGAGAAAGAACGGATCTTTGCGAGGGATGGGTTCTTTCTCTTTTTATTTACAGACAACAGAGAGAATGATAACCGATATGAAGATATAACACAATAAAAAAGCGTGCCGTATATAACAGCACTTTAGGATATGTAAGAAACAGAAGTTCAGAAATTAATCTGTAGGAAGGATGTAGTCGGAGAGAAACTCAGTCCGACGCAGGACAGTCAACAGAGGCGATAGTATATACGGAAGAAGGAAACAGCTATACCTCAGAGGCCAAGGTATTCTATGCCGGGTTTGATGATGGGGAATATAAGGACATAACAGATGCCCCGGTAGTCACAATAGACCACAACTGCACGGTCAATATAAAGGCAGTGTATGATGACGGCAATACTGTATATAACAGCTATGATATCAAGAACTTCGATCTTGAAGCGCCTACGGTCACAGCATCTGTAGACGGAGAGATACTGTATTTAAGTGCTGCGGATCAGATATCCGGAGTCAAAGATATAAACGTTAACGGAAGAGCCTACACGGAGCTTGGAGCAGGTCAGATGTGCGTAAATATCAAGGATCTTGAAGCAGATCAGGAAT
>JAFZQP010000009.1 GCA_017620345.1 Lachnospiraceae bacterium | reverse complement strand
TTATTGCAGATGTTCCACACATCCGCTCCTATACGTTCAAGAAAATGCCTTACCCCGGGATCCATACTGTGCATAAGCGCCTGTACGGAATTGGCGCGCATCTTCTGCTCTCCGTCATACAAAGGACCTTCGACATTTACGACAAGATGATCGCTGCCGGCTATAAATCCCGTAACCTCTTCTGACAGCAGATATTTATCATCCCATTTGCCGTACATGTATTTGTCAAATCCGATATCACCGGTAAATGTTATGACCGTTTCGTTAAGTTTACATAACTTTCTGAAGACATCTCCGCGTTCTTCGAAATTCTTAAAATATCCGTAACTTGCGGATGCCGGTGACAGTATCACCGCATAACCGGGCGGCGTGACCGAAAGGGATGTTTCGACCGCCTCCTCAAGATCTGCGACCGGATGGCAGTTCTCACCTTTTGCAGTACTGTCATATATCCTTTTTCCCGATTCATACGCAAAAACATATTCATATTCTTTGTGGTCATTTATAAAGTCGATCAGGACACCATAGTCTATCCCCCTGTCCATACCGCCGATTATGACGGTTTTCGAATTTTTTACAGCGGACAGTGCCCGTATCGTAGCGCCCGGAATGGTTGAGATCGAATCATCATAGAAATCGATCCCGTCCCTGGTCCCTATATACTGAAGTCTGTGAGGAAGTCCGTTAAAATCATGCAGCGCAGATCTTATCTTACCGTCATCGATATGAAAGATGGAAGATGCGATCGTGTACACAAAATGCGCATTGTAATCGTTATGATGTCCCCTTATCTTAAGCTCATAGTGAGGGGCACTCTGGTATCCTATCTTCACCGTGGCAGCCGCGGTCTTAAGCTCCGGGACATTGTCTCCGACAAAAAGCCTGTCTTCTTCCGTCTGATATTTTGCAATATTTGCCTTTGCCGCAAAATATCTGTCAAATGTCCGGTAATAATCAAGATGCTCTTCGAACAGGTTGAGAAATACCGCTATATGAGGCGATACCGTAACATGAGCGAGCTGGTGACAGGACATCTCAAATACGACAACAGTGTCATCATCGATCTGTCCGAAATGATCAAGACAGGGCTCTCCTATATTGCCGAGAAGGAGCGCTTTTTTTCCCGCACTTCGGAGGACATGGTACAAAAGAGACGATGTCGTACTCTTACCTTTGGTCCCCGTTATCCCGACCGTATTATCCCTGAACGTTTCCAAAAAGATCTGTGTCTGTGACGTATACTTATCATTGTCTTCGTCCATGACTATACCGGGACTCTTTACGATGAAGTCATATGAATCCTCATCAATATCTTCGCGTTTTCCTTCAAACACATCAACGCATAAGGGGGTACAGAACTCATGAAGGAAGCGCTCCGTAGAGCGCCCTTCGCGTCCGTACCCCCATATCAGTATTCTTTTACCGTTAAATCTGTCGTAACTTATCATTCCGCTTCAATGACTTCGGGCTTAGGACTCTTTCTGAGTCTTCTGATCCACAGTCTCTGGATCACATATCCGATCAGGTACATGTCAGCCACTATACCGACAAGCGCACCGATGAACGGTATAAGCCTCACGATCTCGAGTGCTGCTATTCCGATAAGTGCCGACAAAAATACGTTCATGTTCGGCAGGAACAGTCTTACAAGTGATGCTCCCGCAAACGCAAGTCCTGCACACAGCAGCAGAACATAGAACAGGAAAAGCAGTCCGCCGACCGGAGCCAGTATGTATGTGCAGCAGAGCATGATCGAAACAACCGGAACACATATCCAGCCGATGATCCCGCTTCCGACCATGGCGCCGGGCCTTGTCTTCATGAATGTGGCTGCAGTATCAAGGTGCTCACCAAATAGCCAGCAGAGCAGCATTCCGAATGCCGCCATGGCTACTATCCAATAAATGCCGCTTGTCAGTTTCTTGAATAATGCTGCCGCAAGACCGGCTGCTCCGAACGCCGAACTTTTGTCATCGTCGTCTGTCACTTCTTCGTAATCATAATCGACTATTTCGGCATCATCAGCTATCACGGGCTCATTTGCACTCTTTACGGTAAGCTTACCCATGATGACCGTTCCATCCTTGATCTCAACGTTCGTTCCGTCGATCGTAACATCACCGTCGATCACACCGTCTACCGAGACATTTGTTCCACCGATATACAGTCCCTTTGCAACGCCGACAAACTCTACGTTGGTTCCTGCAAGATATACTCCGTTTGCCTCGGTTCCGGAACTTACGCTTACATTATTACCGGCAGCAAATACGTTACCGTCGATGTCACAGCCCGTGACCGATACATCATTACCTGCAGCGAATACGCTCTCGCGTACTTTACAGTCATCGATCGATACGGTCTGACCGGCAGCATAAACAGCGCCCTTCGCCTCACTGTCCTCGATCTCTACCTCTTTACCTACCGTAAAAGCTCCAAAGATCGATTTATCCGAAAACTTTACTTCATCACCGGATGAAAACACATTACCTGCACTGTCAACGGTAGTATCTGTTTCGGCAAATACCGTCTGACACATCAGGATCGCGATGAGCATTGCTGCAAATTCCGCAAAAATTCTCTTTTTCATGATAAGATAAATCTCCTTTACACTTAATGATCTCATGTTAACAAATGATATTTTACCACAAAATCCTTGTACAGTCCCATATTTTTCAGTATCATGTTCTATTGAAACGGGATTTATCGCATATGTTCACGGGGGACGGAAGTGTTCAGGGAGAAAATCATGTGGCTTGCGATCTTCGCGGTATCAGTTCTTGCGGCAATAGCCGCCGCACTGTATCTTGC
Organism: Lachnospiraceae bacterium; assembly: GCA_017620345.1. Next base: position 9,702 of record JAFZQP010000009.1, on the reverse strand, counting down.
TAAGAAAATCGAAAACACCGGAGTATTTGCCGGCATAAACTCAAGGCCTGTTACAAAGGTGCTGTCGGTCACCGCTGTCATCGCAGCGGCTGTGATACTCTGTCTTCTGTTAGATATAGCTAACACGATCGTGATATTTACAAGTGTTGCGGTTTTCATGCTCGTCGGGGATCTTGTCGGACTGATCATGAGAAAGACTTCATCTTCCGCTGTAAGACCCGGCATTATCGATGCGATGGCACTTACAGTATGTACTGTCTACCTTGTTATCGGCTGGATACTCATGCACGGTATGTGGGAGACCGACTACAGTCTTTCCACGACAAAGAACGTCGGCACGATAACTGTTGCACATATCGCGGACTCTCATGTCGGATGCGGTTTTTCCGGAAAAGGTTTTGCCGAAAGGCTTGAGAAGATACAGCTGACGGAGCCGGACGTGCTTGTAATAACAGGCGACTTCGTTGACGATGATACAATGCTTTCCGATATGAAAGACGCATGTGCCGCCCTCGGGAAGTTTAAGGCAAAGTACGGAGTATACTATTGTCTCGGGAATCACGACATGGGGTATTATTCAAGCGGCAGACGCGGTTATACCGGCGAGCAGCTGATCCAGTCGCTCGAACAGAACGGTGTTACCGTCCTCAAAGATGAATCAGTTCTCATAGATGACAGATTTTACATAACGGGAAGGCTGGACGCGGATTACGGAAGAGCGGACCGCCTTGATATGGCGGATCTTGTTAAGGATCTTGATAAGGAAAAATATATCATAGTACTCGATCATCAGCCGACAGATTATGACAACGAAGCCGCAGCAGATGTCGATCTTGTCCTGTCGGGACATACACATGGAGGACAGTTATTCCCGCTCGAATACATACAGCCTCTCATTTCGCGAAACAACAACGTGCGGGGGCATGAGAGGCGCGGCAATACTGATTTTATCGTAACCGACGGTATATCGGACTGGGCAGTGAAATTCCGGACCGGATGCAGATCGGAGTTCTGCCTCATAAACATCACGTCACTTTAACCCGTCGAACTTGGCCTGCATCGTGGGGTTATCCTTTGTAAGCCTCTTGATGCTGACATCCTCCACCTTGCCGTTGGCTATCCGCAGCTGATTGTCGGATCCGAGCAGTTCCTTTTTCACCTTTTCAAGATGCTGGATAGTCTTGTCTATCTCTTCTATCGCCTTGTCAAAATGTGCATGAGCAAGATTATAATTCCTTCCGAAATCATCCTTGAACTTAAGCAGGCTCTGCTCAAAGTTCGATATATCGATGTCCTGATTGCGGACGATCTCAAGTTCCTGTTTATATGTAAGTGCGTTCATCGCCGCATTGCGAAGGAGCGTGATCATCGGTATGAAGCACTGCGGACGGACAACATACATCTTGTCATACTTGTATGACACATCAACTATACCTGCGTTATACAGTTCACTGTCGGCCTCGAGCATCGAAACGAGAACGGCATACTCGCATTTTTTCTCCTGTCTGTCCTTGTCCAGTTCCTTAAGAAAATCCTCATTCTTATGCTTCGTCGCCGTCTCGTCCATCTCGTTCTTCATCTCGAACATGATGGATATGATCTCTACACCGTTCTCATCACACTCACGGTATATATAGTCTCCCTTGCTGCCGCTTCTGGCATCATTGTCTTTTTCAAAATATGCGTTCTTAAAAGCAGTCGCACGAAGCTGGTTGAACTGTATCTCACAGTGCTGTTCGAGCGTCTCTCCAACCATCTTCGTGGACATCTTAGACTTCAGATCCTTGTAGTATGCGATCTGTTCGTCCTTCTGCTTTAACAGGAATTCTTCCTTATCCTTCTGCTCTATGAGCTGTCTTTCAAGATCGCGGTTCTTATCTTCCACGGTCTTGACAGCCTTCATGACGGCGATCTCATTTTTGTCCTCCATCCGTTCGATATCGGACTTGTATTTTGCCGCCTTATCCTCTGCATCCTTAAGACGCTCCGACAGCTTCCTGAGCTCTTTTTCGTACTCTTCACCGATCTTAAGCTTAAGCTCATTTTCTTTCGACTCAAGCTCGAGCATATGCTTTTCCTTCATATGCTCCGTCAGTTCTTCAACCCTGCTGTCTACATCCCTGGCAAATTCACTGTCCCTTATCTGGGATATGATCGAACCAAGTTCCGCGTCATCAACCGTAAATGCCTGCCCGCAATGCGGGCACCGAAGTTCTGCCATGATCTCTCCTGTATGTTATATTATGCTTTGACGAGTTCATCCGTTTCAAACAGACCGTTACCTGTCCCGCTGTCAAAAACAACGTTTGCAACCCACGTCTGATCATACCGCAAAGACGTAACGGTTCCGACGCCAAGATTAGGAGAAGCTTTAACGCTCACCCTGTCTCCTGTTTTGATCTTCGATGCGGACATCGAAGCATCTCCCGGATCAGTCGGATCAGCTCCCATCCCACCGTTAACCTTTGCCAGTTCATCTTCCCTGATCGTTGTCATATACAGTCCTCCGTCATCTTTTGCCGGCCTCACAGAACGACAAGCTTATCGCCGTCAGCATCGATCGTTATCGTATCGCCTTCAGATACATTTCCTTCCAGGATCTTCTTGGCAGCAAGTGTTTCAACGGTACGCTGCATATAACGCTTCAGAGGACGGGCACCGTATACGGGATCGTATGCGGCCGCTATTATATGATCCGTCGCTTTGTCCGTAAGCGCTATCGTAAGTTCCTTATCGGAAAGTCTGTCGTTGACATCCTTCAATATCAGTTCCATTATACCACCGATATTGTCTCTTGTGAGCGGTTTGAACATTATAGTCTCATCAAGACGGTTTAGGAATTCCGGACGGAAGCTTGCCCTAAGCTCGTTCATAACCGCTTCAGAGGCCTCTTCGCTTATCTTTCCGGATTCATCTATACCGTCAAGAAGATACTGCGCACCTATGTTACTTGTCATGATCAGTATCGTGTTTTTAAAATCAACCGTCCGTCCCTGCGAATCGGTGATACGTCCGTCATCGAGCACCTGGAGCAGAACGTTGAAAACATCCGGATGAGCTTTTTCGATCTCATCAAACAATACAACCGAATAAGGTTTGCGCCTTACGGCTTCCGTAAGCTGTCCGCCTTCCTCATATCCCACATATCCGGGAGGTGCTCCTATAAGTCGGGATACGGAGAACTTCTCCATATACTCGCTCATGTCTATCCTGACCATATTGTTTTCATCATCAAAAAGACTGGCTGCAAGTGATTTTGCAAGTTCGGTCTTACCGACACCGGTAGGGCCCAGGAACAAGAACGATCCTATAGGCTTTGCCGGATCTTTGATACCGGCCTTGGAACGGATGATGGCTTCGGTAACTTTTGTCACGCCCTCATCCTGTCCGATGACTCTCTTATGCAGTTCTTCATCCAGATGAAGTATCTTGGTCCTCTCACCTTCCGTCAGTTTTGCAACCGGTATGCCGGTCCAGCGGCTGACGATCATGGAGATCTCTTCCTCGGACACGTTCTCATGAACGAGCGTCAGATTCTTTTCATCTACCGTCTTCTCCTCTCGTTCGAGCTGAGCCTGAAGTTCGGGAAGTTTTCCATACTGAAGCTGCCCTGCAAGTTCATAATCATTCTCACGCTTTGCAAGCTCTATCTCTTTTCCGACCTTCTCTATCTCCTCACGAAGACTTGAAAGTTTATCAACGGATGCTTTTTCATTCTCCCATTTAGTCACTTTGAGAGCGTACTCTTCCTTGACCTCGGACAGTTCCTTCTGAAGCACTTCAAGACGCGAGCGGCTGAGCTGATCCGTCTCCTTCTTAAGTGCCGCCTCTTCTATCTCAAGCTGCATCATCTTCCGGCGCAGTTCATCAAGTTCCGTAGGCATCGAATCCTTCTCTGTCTTAACGAGCGAGCATGCCTCATCAACAAGGTCGATAGCCTTATCGGGCAGGAACCTGTCCGTGATATACCTGTCAGAAAGCGTTGCCGCGGCTACAAGTGCCGTGTCCACGATCTTGACCTTATGGAAGTTTTCATATCTTTCCTTGATGCCTCTAAGTATCGAGATCGTATCTTCCACGGTCGGCTCATCGACCATTACCGGCTGGAAACGTCTTTCAAGAGCTGCATCTTTTTCTATGTACTGTCTGTATTCATCAAGTGTTGTAGCACCTATGCAGTGAAGCTCCCCGCGGGCGAGCATCGGCTTTAACATATTACCCGCATCAAGCGCACCGTCGGTCTTGCCCGCGCCGACGATCGTATGCAGTTCATCTATGAACAGGATTATCCTGCCGTCGCTTGCCTTGACATCTTCAAGCACGGCTTTGAGTCTTTCCTCGAACTCCCCGCGGTATTTTGCTCCCGCAACGAGCGCACCCATATCAAGCGCAAAAACGGTCTTGTCCTTGAGGCTCTCCGGAACATCCCCGTTTACGATACGCTGTGCCAGTCCTTCAACAACAGCCGTCTTGCCGACGCCGGGCTCACCTATGAGCACAGGATTGTTCTTCGTCTTACGCGACAGTATCCTGATAACGTTCCTGATCTCGGTATCCCTTCCTATAACGGGATCAAGCTTCTGCTCCCTCGCGCGGTCCACAAGATCTATCCCGTACTTCTCAAGCGTATCATACGTTGCCTCGGGATTGTCGGTCGTGACGTTATGATTTCCCCGCACGGTAGCAAGCGCCGAAAGAAATCTCTCCCTTGTTATCCCGTACTCCCTGAACAGATCCTTGACGTCGCTGTCGGGATATTTCATCATGCAAAGAACAAGATGTTCAACCGACACGTAATCGTCGTTCATCGCCTTTGCTTCATCCTCAGCCGATACAAGGACCTTGTTGAGCTTATTTCCGACAAAAACACTGCCGCCGGAAACCTTCGGTCTTTTACCGATATGCGAGATGATGTTATCGGTAAAGTGCTCCTTATTGATCTCCATCTTCTCGATAAGGTTCGGAAGAAGGCCGTCAGGCTGAGTCATAAGAGCATACAGGAGGTGGATCTGCGCTATCTCCTGATTGCCGTTATCGTATGCTATTTTCTCGAGTGAATTGATCGCTTCGAGCGATTTCTGCGTAAATTTCTGTATATTCATAATACTAACTCCTCTCCTGTATACGTCGGGCCGTAACACATTCTCTCCAAAACGCGCTCTCGCTATTTTCCGGACGTAGCTGACGCTAGACTCGTGAAAAACCTCGTCAAGCGCAGACGTCCTCCAAATGTTTTGGCGAGAATATGTTACGTCCCTCCTAGACTAATACAATAGCCAAATCACGCAAGGCATGTTATTCCTTTTTCATTACTGAAATAAAGATAGCACAGTTTGTTAGCACTGTCAAGCGACGAGTGCTAATATTTTCAGAATATTTAGAAATTTATCGCAAAGGACGTGTTTACATCTTCTCGGGAGCAGAAAATCCGAGCAGATCGATACATGTCTCGAGTATCCGAAGCGTCAGAAGGAGCAGTGCGATCCACCCGTCCTTCCTGGCCTTATCCTCTTCGACAAGTATCCTTGTCTCGTGATAGAAACGGTTAAAGGCATTGCACACATCGTAGATGTAGGAACAGATCCTGTGAGGTGCGATCTCCTCATATGCGGATGTTATCACCTGCGAGAACGCGGTAAGTTCCAGCATCAGCGCCCTTTCGAGCTCGTTTTGTGCAAATCCGATATGGCTTGGAATATCACTTCCGTATTTATTAAGGATCGATTTGATCCTGACGATCGTATAGAGAATGTACGGGCCCGTGTTTCCCTCGAAAGAGATGAACTTGTCCGTATCGAATATGTAATCCTTCGTTGCCTGGTTTGACAGGTCTCCGTATTTTATCGCCGCAAGTGCGACTGTTTCGGCAGTCTCCTTTGCGACCTCTTCGTCGGTCTCATGATTTTCGGTTATCTTCTTAAGCATGGCCGCCCTGATGTCACCTATCAGCGTCTCCAGCCTCATGACTCCGCCTTCACGTGTCTTGAAAGGCTTGCCGTCTTTTCCGTTCATCGTACCGAATCCGAGAAAATCAAGCTTCGTGCCTTCTTTAACGATCCCGGTCTTTTCGGCGCAGCGGAACACCTGTATGAAATGCATCTCCTGACGCTTGTCGACTACATAGATCACCTGGTCGGGATCGAATGCTGCCTTCCTGTCAAGAAGGGTCGCAAGATCCGTCGTGGTATATAATGCGGCTCCGTCGGACTTGAGTATCATGCATGGCGGGATCTCTTTAGTATCGGACTCCTTTGCCACATCGACGACGAGAGCACCCTCGCTCTCATGTGCAAAGCCCCTTTTCTTCATATCTTCGACCATATCCGGGATAAGTGCGTCAACGCTGCTCTCACCCTTCCACCAATCGAACTCCACCGACAGATCCTCATAGTTGCGCTTAAGATCCGGTATGGACACATCCATTATATGCTTCCAAATGGCGCGGTAACCCCTGTCACCGTTCTGAAGTCTCTTCGTGGCATCAAGCGCTTCTTCCCTGTATGCCTCGTCTTCCTTCGACTTCGCGCTCGCGCACGGGTATATCTCTTCGAGCTCAGAAAGTGTAAAAGGCGGCTCGGTGGGATATTCACCGTTAAAAGATTCGTCAAAATACGGAAGATCCGGTTTTCTTGTGCGAAGCTCGGTTATGATAAGACCCATCTGAAGACCCCAGTCTCCGAGATGCACATCGCCGATAACTTCATTACCGAGATATCTGCAGATCCTCTTTACACTCTCGCCGATTATCGCCGCGCGAAGATGTCCGACATGAAGCGGCTTTGCAACATTCGGTCCGCCGTAATCAACGATGATCTTCCGTGACTCTTGTGTCATCAAACCGAACTTCTCTTCTTCCGCCATTTTATTCAGATATCCCGACAGAAAATCATCCGATACTTTTATGTTAAGAAAGCCCGGAGCGACTGCGCTGATCTCGGAAAACGCAGGATCATCCGACAGCTTCGCCGCGATATCCTGTGCTATCGCGATCGGAGCCTTATGATACTGCTTTGCAAGAGCCATGGCACCGTTACACTGGAATTCACACAGGTCCGGACGGTTACTGATCCCGACTTTTCCGTATGAACCGTCGTATCCCGCCGCCTCAAAACCTTTCGAAACTGTTTCCGTGATCTGCTCCAGAATATTATTCATAATTTTCCTCTCTTGTCTTTTTTGAAAAATCACAACCGCAATAGTTCTGCCTGTATAGCCCGTACTTTTTCGACAGTTCTATCGACTGCTTATACCCGTCCTTCTTCTTAAAATCCGACGGCAGCCACAAAACATTTCCACCGTCCGCTATACCATATCCTATCCTGTTGATAAGATCCGCATCCTTGAGCGGACTTATCGTAAGCGTTGTCGTAAAGTAATCAAATCCGCCCGCCAATGCAGCATCATACGCTTTCTTAAGGCGCATCGAAAAGCACATTTCGCACCTCTTTCCGCCTTCGGGACAGCCCGCAAGATCCTCCGATCTTACGGCATCAAGAAAACGGTCAGGTTCATAGTCGCCTCTTATAACCTGTATCGGTATGCCGGAAGTAAGGCGGCTGCTGTATTCTTCATTAAGCGCACCGACAAGTCTTTCGAGTTCCGATGCCCTCTTTTCGTATTCATCTGCATCCGTGATGTTCGGATTATAATAGAAGCACGTTATGTCAAAATGATCCAGCAGATATACCAAGCAATAGCTGCTGCAGGGTGCGCAGCAGCTATGTAATAAAAGTCGGGGTCTTGCGGACAGACCGCTTATCAGTGTATCAAGTTCCTTCCGGTAATTGATCCTGTTCATCTACCTGTTCGTAAGTTACCTGACCGGCGTACTGACCATCCACATAACTTATCTCCGAATCTTCATCAAGCTTTGTATTATACTTCTCCATGAATTCCTCAAGCGGTATAGGTCTTGAATACAGGAATCCCTGTGCATATATACATCCTATGTCGAGCAGCATCTCAACCTGCTCATGTGTCTCGACACCTTCGCAAATGACTTTGAGGTTAAGTCCCTCTGCCATTTCCACGATCTTGCGCAGGATAAACTTACCGCTCGCACTCTGCGATGATTCATCAAGGAATCCCCTGTCTATCTTGAGAACATCAAACGGAATATCCCTTAAAAGGTTGAGTGACGAATAACCCGATCCGAAATCATCTATCGAAAGGTTCATGTTGAATTCCTTGAGGTTTCTCATGACCTCGAGCATACGATCCTTTTCGTTAAAGAATACGGTCTCGGTGATCTCAAGTTCTATAAGGCCCTTGGGCACTCTGTGCCTGAGCATGATCTCCTGTACCTTGATGATATAGTTGGGATCGTACAGAAGGTACCTCGACTGATTGATCGATACCGGATATACTTCACGGCCTTCATCGATCATATTCCTTATGTACTTACATATCTCATCGAGCATGTAAAAATCGATCTGCTCAATGAATCCGTTCTTCTCAAATACGGGTATGAACTCATTCGGCGGTACGACCGTTCCGTCTGCGTTGACCCATCTGACAAGGGCTTCCGCACCGGCGATACGATCGGTCTCCATATTCCATTTAGGCTGCAGATAAGGTCTGAACTCATGTTTATCAAGAGCCTCGTGCATCCTCGATTCGACATTCTCCTGCTTCCTTGTTGCCTCCATGAGCTGTTCACGATACTCTGCTTCGTGGGTCCTGTTATCCGCGGTGATCGATTTACGTGCAAGATTCGCCTTATCGATCATATCCGAAATGGCTTCGTTTTTGTCACGGATATAGTACATTCCGGTCTTGAACTTGATCGGATATTTCATACCGATCTCATCGGTTGTTTTTGTAAGTCTTTCCGAGATGAATTCTTTTCTGTCGATATTTCTCTCATCATCTATGCAAAGAGCAACAAATCTGTCCGCGGAAAGTCTTCCGAACGTCTCGTTGTAAGAATATGACTCGCGCAGTATCCCCGCAATATCACGTAGGAGCATATCCGCCTTCAGATGTCCGTATCCCTCGTTGATATATCTGAAGTTCATAATGTCAAAGCAGACGAGCACATATGGAAGATCCGGATTTTCCTTAAGTATCTGGGTGGCTTTTTCCTTGAATGCGTTTTCATTCGGAGCTCTCGTAAGCTCATCAACATATGCCAGATCGAACACCTTTTTCTGCTCTTTCTGTATGTATCTGATAACGACAGAAAGCATGCCGAACATGAGGAGTATGACTATGACCATGATGCCGAATGATTCGATAAGTATCGGCATGATCGTCTCGCGGACATCATCGGAATAGACGATATAGAAGATATTCCACTCGCTCGTTCCCGACAGCTGTTTGTACAATGCATATCCTTTACGGCCGTCAACCGAAAGATCACGGTAGCCTATGCTCTCCTGATTGATCTCATTAATTACCTGCTCTCTTACCTCCTGCGCTGCAAAATCATCTATGCAGTCTTTGGTGATAAGATCAAATATGTTCTTACCCGAACCGTCGTATACTTTGTTGTTCTTGATGTATACGACTATATCTCCTCTTGAATCCGTTACATACCTTTCAGCGACCATGGACAGATCTCTCGCATAATCCATCTCGATCATATATGAACCGTTCTCAACACCGATCATGTATCCCTGAAGCACACCGTTCTTCTCGACCGGGACTGCGAAGCAGACTTCATCATTTGATTTTTCCGGTTCAAAGTTCCTGTATACCGAG
>JAFZQP010000086.1 GCA_017620345.1 Lachnospiraceae bacterium | reverse complement strand
TTGCGCCAAGGGCCTTGATGACAAGGAGCTTCTTGAGACCGTAAGGCATGGAAACATTGAGATATCTGAAGTTGAACTGACCAACCCGGAACTGTTGCATTCAAAGGCCGGAAGCGTAGTGGCCAAAGAGAAGTACGGTATTGAAGATGAGGAGATACTGAACTCGATATACTGGCATACAACGGGAAAGCCGGATATGAGCATGCTTGAGAAGATCATATTCCTGGCCGATTATATTGAACCCAATCGTGCAAACATCCCGTGGATCGACAGTATCAGGCAGAAAGCGTTCACGGATATGGATGAAGCAGTCGCCCTTGCGTGCAAAAACTCGATAGACTATCTGAACAAGGCATCCAGGACGATCGACAGGATTACAATCGATACATACGAATATTACAGAGATCATCTGAAGTGATATAACGGAGAGAATAATGGCAATATCAAACGAAGCGGAAAAGATCATAGAGACCGGAGTCAGGGCACTGTCTGACAAGAAAGCGGAAGATATAAAGATAATAGATATTTCCGAGATCAGCATCATAGCTGACGCACTTGTGATAGCGACGGGTAATAACAAGAAGCAGATACAGGCTATGAGCGATGAGGCCGATGAGAAACTTTCGGCTGAAGGGTTCGAGCATTACTGTATAGAAGGATATGATAACGCAAACTGGGTGCTTCTCGGATACAGGGATGTCATATTCCATCTGTTCGATAAGGATACGAGAAGCTTTTATGATCTCGAGCGGCTGTACCGTGACGGGAAGAATATCGAAGCTGAATATTGAACATAAATAGAGTCCGCAGGTTGTTAATCTGCGGACTCCTGTATATGAGGGGCGAATGATTGGAGAATGTCAGTTAAAGAATCGGAAAACCCCGTAAACCCTGCCGAGGATCTGGACGCTGTCCACGATGATCGGTTCCATTGTATCGTTCTCGGGCTGTAATCTGTAGTGCCCGTTCTCTTTGTAATATGTCTTGACCGTGGCGGAATCGTCAATGAGAGCCACGACTATATCACCGTTTCTCGCTGTATTGCACTGTTCCACAAATATCTGATCCCCATCCATGATACCGGCATTGATCATGCTCTCACCTTTTACAGTTAGGATAAAGCTCTCGGCATTAGGAGCATATTCAACAGGAATAGGGAAGTAATCCGAGATATTCTGCTGGGCAAGTATCGGCTGACCTGCAGCAACGGTGCCTACAACGGGAATCTGTGCCATTTCTCGCCTCGTAAGCTGGAAAGTATCGTCTACGATCTCGATGCATCTGGGCTTGGCCGGATCCCTTCTGATATAACCGTTCTTCTCTAGCTTCTCAAGATGATTGAAAACACTCGATGTGGAAGAAAGTCCGACGGCAGTACAGATCTCTCTTACCGAAGGCGGATAACCTTTCTTCAGTATCACTTCCTTAAGATATTCAAGGATCTCACGCTGTTTGGCTGAAATATTACCGTTTGCCATAGGCACCTCCTGCTGGTATTTTTATTGGACAGTAAATGGATTATCTTGAACATGTGCAAAGGATACGAACGATCCTTTCACGAAGATGATAACATATATGTTCGATAAAAGCAAACATATTTTCGGAAAATATGTTCGAAAATTTATCAAAAACGTATTGACATTCGAATATGCGTTCGATATAATGCAAACATAAGAACAGATGTTTGGTACGGATGTTCGAACGCCAAAGAGCAATGGAGGGGAATATGAGATCTGCTTATTACGGAGATTACAGTTACATGAACAGAGTGGAAGATCAGCGGATGAGAAGACTTGCAAGAACACGTCAGGTCAGACGTCAGAAACTGTTACTTATAATAGGAGTACTTATCACTATGGCATTCATTTCTTTCTTTTCGGTCAAGGCATTTGCGAATACTGACAGCACACCGGACTGTTTCGGTACCAAGCAGTACAAGAGTATAATGATATATTGCGGAGACACAGTTGAATCGATAGCTGAAGAGAATTACAGTTTTATATATTCATCACCGGAGAAGATGGCAGATGAGATCAGAAGCATCAATCATCTCGGCAAAGATGACTGTCTTGTTCCCGGTAATTATATTGTTGTTCCTTATCTTGCGATGGCAAGCGGTTATTGATCGCCGTCTTCACGAAGCTTGACAGCCGATGCAGCCATGCGTCTTCTGTCATCCTCGAGCGCGGCGTAATGTTTCTTGGTCGTATTGACATCTGAATGGCCCAGTACATCTGCTACCAGGTAGATATCCCCGGTTTCACGATACAGGCTGGTGCCGTAGGTACTTCTCAGCTTATGAGGCGTTATTTTCTTTAATGAAGTCACCGCTGATGCATATTTCTTGACAAGTTTTTCAACGGCCCTGACCGACAGACGCTTGTTCTGAAGCGACAGGAACAGGGCATCCTCATGGCCTGTCTCGGGTATTATAGCCGATCTTTCCTTGAGATAATCCCGTAGTGCCTTCTCGACTTCTTCACCGAAGTATACAACAGCTTCGTATCCGCCCTTTCTTCGTATCAGAATACCGTTATTCTTGAAATCTACATCTTTGATATCGAGTCCTACACATTCTGACACACGAATCCCGGTTCCCAAGAGAAGAGTGATGAGCGCAAGATCACGGATCTTGGTCTTATCGTGGAATCTGGACTGCTGTTTGGACATCTGATCCCCGCTTTCTACATGATCGAGCAGTAGAGCCACCTCATCCGGGTCGAGCCTTATGATCTCTTTTTTATGAAGTTTGGGCATTTCCACGAGTGCGGCCGGATTCTTCTCGATCAGCTCATTGTTGAAGAAATACTTGTAGAAGCTTCGCAGTGAGGCAAGTTTACGCTGTTTTCCGCGTTCCTCGTTTGTTATGGCCTCATCGTCTTTTTCGTAATATGACAGATAGTCCATGTATTCTACAATATCCAGAGCCTTAACCTCATCGAGCCATTTGACTTCGAAATCGGTTATCTCGGTATTTTTAAACCTCGGATGATTTTTGTGCAGATATTCGAAGAACATGCGAAGATCATATGCATACGCAAGTCTTGTCCTTGTGGATGTCGTATCTTTGATACCGAGAAAGAACTGGCGGCAGAAAGAGGGGAGAGTAGTCATCAACTCCCTTAGTTTGACCATATTATCGGCATTTTTCTTGTCATGATAATTCAGATTGTTCATTTATACCCCATCCCTTTATAGTACTTCGCTGTATTGCGGTGAACATCCTGTCGGTCACGCCGGGTGTTTCCCTGTTAAGGTGTTTTATTAGATCTTTGGCGTATTCTCTCTTTGTATATCCGTCAGCAGGACACTTTTTCCCGATAACCGGAAGATCGTATTTGTTCTTAAATCCGATTATATCCGCTTCTTCAACAAATAAAAGCGGTCTGATGACCGTGATCCCGGTCCTGTCAAGAAAGGTCACGGGACTGAAAGTATGTATCCTTCCTTCGTAAATGAGAGAGAGCATAAGAGTCTCTACAACATCGTCTTTATGATGCGCATAAGCCACTTTATTGCATCCCATTGAAAGGATCGCTTCGTTGAGAGCCCCTTTTCGCATCTTTGCGCACAGACTGCACGGATTTGATTCTTTACGTTCCTCAAAGACTATCCTGTATATATCGCTTTTAACAACTTTGTACGGTACATCAAGACTGTCGCACAAGGCTTTGATCGGTTCCGTGTCGAATTCTTTGAATCCGAGATCAACGGTTATCGCACAGAGTTCAAACTTTTCCGGATAGAATCGTCTGAGTCCGGCAAGTGCGTGAAGGAGAGTGAGAGAATCCTTTCCTCCCGATATTCCTACGGCGATCTTATCGCCGGTCTTGATCATCCCGTATTCGTCAACAGCCTTTCTGGTCAGGCTCAACAGTCTTTGGAGTTCCATAAACACATTATATCAGATTTGTGCAAATTTTATGGTTTATTTAGCAGAACATCGCGCATTCATCGTCACCGCATACATGCCTCTTATCGCATCCGCACGCGTATTTGCAGTCGTTACCTGCATAGTAGCTGCCTCTGATGAAGATCCGGTACTTTTTGATCTCGTTGGTGATGGAACTTACGTGCTTTCCTATAAGAGCCCCAATCTTTT
>JAFZQP010000085.1 GCA_017620345.1 Lachnospiraceae bacterium | reverse complement strand
TGTGCTATGGATCAGGAACTCCATGATCTTAGATGGTGGGGCGTAAAGGGTGTTGACTATGACGTTGACGCTGACGGATTATACTTCCGTACTCCCGAGCAGAGACAGAATTGGGCTGATACATCATATCAGGCCAAGCACAGATGCCAGTATTCATACTTCCCTCAGTGGAGCGGAACATCGGATGACGGCAAGAACGCAAACAAGCCCGAGGAACAGCCTTCAGAGTTCATGAGCGATATGGCAGCACCTCTTAAGGCATGCTTCGATGCATACGGACATACAACATATCCTCAGTTCATCGGCTCAGTACAGGAGACAAACGGACCCTGGTTCCCGATGTACTCATACTCCAACAACTTCACTACAGAGACACCCGGCGGTGTAGCATGGGCGAAGATGGGCGAGTGCAAGCACGAATGGCTTCCCAAGGTTGTTATGGCAAAAGACTTTGATAAGGGCTGGGGCGAATACATGGCAGCATATGAAGCATGTAAGCCTGAAGACTTCATCAAAGAGATGCAGGAAATCCTTGACGGTTTTAAATGATGTAGATAGGAGGGGCCCACGAAGTGGGAAGAACCTGTCTACACGTGGCGCCCCTATCGCCACAGGCGATCCAAATGGGCGCCACTCTCAAGACACTTGAGGAATTAAAGGGGCAGCATCAGCTGCCCCTTATATGAAGAAAAAACAGGAGTATCACATGGCCCGGGTTAAAACGGAAAACAAAAAGATCAAAATATCCATGAAGGAATTGAAACGGCAGAAGTTTCTGATGATCGTTTCAGCCTTTATGGTAGTATACGGGGTAATATTCTATTACTGGCCTTTGACAGGCTGGCTCATGGCATTTGAGAACTACAAGCCCAAAAAGGGTATCCTCGGTTCCAAGTTCGTAGGATTGGATAAGTTCAAGTTCCTGTTTGAAGATGATGTATTCATAAAAGTCATCAGGAACACATTTGCGATGGGATTCATCAATCTTGTGACAACGACCATCATGGCCGTTCTGTTTGCGATAATACTTAACGAAGTACGTCGCGCATGGATCAAGAAACCGATCCAGACCATTTCCTATCTGCCGCATTTCCTGTCGTGGATAGTTGTTACCGGTATATTACATGATGCTCTGTCATCAACCGGTATAGTTAACGACCTGCTCTTAAAAGCCGGTCTGATAAAACAGGCGATCAACTTCTTTGCTTATCCGAAGTATTTCTGGTGGATAGTTGCCTTTGCACAGAACTGGAAAGAAACCGGATGGAATGCGATAATCTATCTGGCGGCGATCACAGCCATCGATCCGAGTCTTTACGAGGCGGCATCGATAGACGGCGCAGACAGATTACAGAAGATAAGATATATAACACTTCCGGGTATCAAGCCTACTTTCCTGATACTGCTTTTGATGAATGTAGGTAATGTACTCAACGCCGGTTTCGAGGTCCAGTACCTCCTCGGAAACGGTCTTGTACAGTCGGTATCACAGACTATTGATATCTATGTACTGAAATGGGGTATCTCACAGAATGATTATTCTCTCGGTACCGCGGCGGGTCTGTTTAAGAGCGCGGTCAGCATACTGCTGATATTCACGGCCAATGCACTCGCCAAGAGATACAGTGAAGAGAGATTGTTCTGATACATGATAGGAGACGATATCGATATGAATGAGAATGAGAACAGAAATTATAAAGTACGAAAACCGATAAGCGACAAGATATTCTCGGTCATCGTTGTGATCTTTCTTGCTTCGTTTGTGATAATCACACTGTATCCCGTTATCAATACGGTCGCGCTGTCATTCAATGACGGTATAGATGCCGTAAGAGGCGAGATATATCTGTGGCCGAGGAAATTCTCGCTGAAGAATTACAAGACGGTCCTTGCCATGCAGAACATTTGGACCGGTGCGAAGATCACCGTTGCAAGGACAGTAATTGCTACGCTTACGTCACTGTTTGCAAATGCACTTCTTGCATTTGTTGTCAGCCGTAAGAGATTCCTATTCAAATCCCAGCTTTCGCTTTTCTGGGTAATAACAATGTATGTCAACGGCGGAATGATCCCGATCTTCCTGCTGTACAAGAATCTCGGACTTACAGGAACATTTCACGTGTACTGGATCCCGGGCATGATAAGTGCTTTTAACATGCTTGTCATGAGAACATATATGGAAGGCATACCGGAAAGCCTGGAGGAGTCGGCACAACTCGACGGTGCCGGATACTGGACGATCTTCAAGGATATAATATCTCCGCTGTGTAAGCCGGTGTATGCGACGGTGGCATTGTTCATTGCAGTATGGCAGTGGAACTCATGGTTCGATGCGATGCTGTATAACCGTATGAAGACGGAGTATACTACGCTTCAGTACGAACTGATGAAGCTGCTGTCTTCGGTAATGCAGCAGAGCGGAAGTGCAGAGAATGCCAAGAACGGCGCTGCAACGATCACACCGGTTACCATACGTGCGGCAACGACTGTTGTTACTATGCTTCCGATCGTGTGCCTGTATCCTTTCCTTCAGAGATACTTTGTTACCGGTCTTACGATCGGAGGAGTAAAAGAATGACTGCATCAAGCCTTAACGGAATTTATCCAAACTATTTTGAGCGTGCGGGATATTCGGCCGACAGTATCGAAAAGAGACTGTCGGCTATTTTCGATACGATGTTTTTCGGTCCGGATGATGAGAGAATATATCATGAGACCGGTGATATGGGATATATCGTCGATACCGGGAATATCGATGTCCGCACCGAAGGCATGTCATACGGGATGATGATGTCCGTTCAGATGGACCGCAAGGATATATTTGACCGGCTGTGGAAATGGTCACGGACATACATGTATCTTGAAGACGGTATCAACAAAGGGTTCTTCTGCTGGTCAAATGCACCTGACGGGAGTAAGAACTCAGGCGGACCGGCCCCCGACGGTGAGGAGTATTTCGCCATGGCGCTCCTTTTTGCTTCCCACAGATGGGGCAACGGCGAAGGGATATTTGATTACGCGCACGAGGCATGCGAGCTTCTTCACAATATGATCAGGTCCGAAGGAAACGGCGTCGGCAGAGGAATGTTTGACAGCAAAAATCATCTGATCAGGTTCATAACCGAAGTTGATTTTACAGATCCGTCATATCACCTTCCTCATTTTTACGAACTGTTTTCGAAGTGGGCCTATCCGGAAGACCGGACGTTTTATGCGAATGCCGCTTCCGCAAGCAGGGAATTTCTTCACAGAGCGTGTCATGAGTCTACGGGGCTCAGTTCAGAGTATTCGTACTATGACGGCAGGCCGTACGAAAAGGGTGAGGAAAACTGGGGTAAGCATGACTGGTATTATTCCGACGCATACAGAACGATAATGAACATCGCACTCGACCATATCTGGTTCGGAAAAGATAAATGGCAGGAAGAAGAGGGGGAGAGGTTCGTAAGTTTTATGAACCGGCTCGGCCCCGGCAGATGGAACAAAGTACTTGATGTCGACGGGACCGTAAGGAGCGAAGATGCACTCCACCCGATTGCGGTTATAGCAACAAATGCCGCTGCCGCTGCGCTTATCGAAGATACGACGGATATTACGGAGGCTGCACAGCGTTTTGTCCGCCTGTTCTGGGATACGCCGCTTCGGGGCGGTAACAGACGATATTATGATAACT
>JAFZQP010000084.1 GCA_017620345.1 Lachnospiraceae bacterium | reverse complement strand
TCAAGGGCGAAAAGGGTGTATATGAGGACTCGGCGTTAAAGGATGTTAAGTATTATTACAAGGATGAGGAAGGTAATCAGAAGGAACTCATTGAAAAGGACGGAAAATTCTATGAGGAAGCAGATGAAGAGGATGTAGCCAATGCTATCGTGAACATGCTTGGTCAGGACGCTCCGGAAGTCGTTACAGCCGGGAATCTGAAAGAGTTCAAGATCGAGAGAGATACAGAGATCCTTGTCCTTCCGACGGATATCAAAATAGAAAATCTGGAGAAACTTGATGAGGCAAATATCGATTTGGACAAGTATTTCAAACTGAACACAGGGGCGCTTTCCGTAACGATAAAAGCAGGAAATACAACAGTAAAACCGGTATCGGAAAATGACCAGTTTACGGATATCAGTAAGCCGAATGCCAAAAAGGCCATGGTATGTGATATAGAGCCGGTTACATATACCGGAAGAAACCTTCTTACAACGCAGTCAAAGTCAAAAGGTTCCAAGATGATCGATCTTGTGTTGTATTCCGACGACGGGAAGAAGATACTGCAGGAAGGCGTTGACTACACGGTATCATATAAGAATAACAAGAATGCAGCTGATCAGACTGCCGGAAAGAAAGCACCTACACTTACGATCGCCGGTAAGGGTTACTATGCGGGAATGAAGTACACGGCTGTGTTTACGATCAATAAGGCAGAACTGTGGGATGCAAGTATTAAAACCGGCAGCTTTTTTGCTCCGCTGTCAAAAAAGGGATTACAACTTTCGACAACCGTTACGCTTCAGTCAGGCGTGAAGGTTCCGGCAAATCAGTATAAGCTTTTGTATTATCTGTATGATTATGATGGAAATGAAACTCAGATCAGTTCTGAAGAACTGGCACAAATGTATGAAACATCGGATAAGTGGGGTCTCCTGGCTGTGGCTGCAGAGGCACTTCCGGCTGCCAATAATCTGGTTGAGGGTACCAAGGCTTATTGGCCGATGATCGTATCTCCCAAGAGCACAGGAAGTCTGAGCGTGAGCCTGAAATCGAATAAGGTTAGTGTTAAAGATAAAAAATCCCTGGAGGATTTTGTAAAAGAAAACTTAAAAAAGGTTTCTTTAGGAAAGAACAACTTTGGGTTTGATGATATTAATTGTATGGGTCTGTATAGAGACAGCAAATTGTCCCAGATCATATTACCCGATGAGGAGCCTGAGAATTATTTGTTTGACAGAGCCGGAACAAATTATATAGCGATCACCCTTAACGAAGAAAAAGCAAAGGAGTTTAAAAACTATTCGGTTGTGGCGTTGAAGGTGAATGTTACGGATGGGGTTAAGCTCAAGAAAGGTGATGTTACACTTGGACAAGCGGAATTTAAGATAGATGATCTTCAGAAACTGACAGATCGCATTCCGGTCACGCTGAAATTCGCCAACGGGTTTACCTGGGACAGACTGGAAGTAGCATATTCAACGAGAAACGGCGGTACGGAGACTGAGAGCATCACTGCCGACCAGATGAGTAATAATACTATAGTACTGGATGATATCGATAACGGTGTGCCCGGTGATTACGTGATCCAGATAAAGGGCGACGGAATGAACACCGGAAACCTTAAACTTACATACAAAGTCAAGTGATAGATGTTGGCCTGTATCTTTCTTTTCCACGTGTAAAATACAGTACCATCACAACATTATGATTTTCAGTTATAATTCATAGCAGATAAAACTTATTGAGGTTAATCATGGAAAAGAAAAGATTATGGATATATGTGGCGATCGCATATGGTGTTACGGCTGTTATGAGCCTTGTTATGTATGCGGCATACAGACAGCAGATAAATACGACAGCATTTGTCAACGTGCAGATGATGTACCCCGCATGCGGAGTGATATTGGGGAAACTGATCTTCAGGGAAGAAGAAAAAACTCTTCCCGTGGCCGGATACATTACAGTACTTGTAACAACTGCGGTCATGATGATCATAGCCGTATTGTCTGTTGCTGCTCCGATAGCACCGTTTAAAATGCCGGGTACGGAAGTGGAGCTTGATATTTGGAATACTGTATCACAGCTTCCTATCATAGGGGGAAGCATCATCGCTTACATCCTTTTCTGGGTATGCGGCAGCAAAAAGCGGGAAAATGCCGGGATTGAGCGAAAAAACATAAAGCTCAGTATCATACTGATCGCGCTCTTTGTTGCGCTGCTTATCGGAAAAACGATGATAGCCGTGTTCATAGAAGATGCGTTAGCCGGAAATAATGAGCAGTGGAGTCTTATTCTGTCGGCATTATCGAATCCGCTTACATGGTTAACGTTTGCGACGTTGCCGGTAAACTTCATTCTGTCTTTCGTTGCATTCTTCGGAGAGGAATACGGCTGGAGATACTATCTGCAGCCGGTTATGCAGGGAAGATTCGGGAAACGTGTGGGAGTACTGCTCCTCGGACTTGTGTGGGCCGTATGGCATATAAACGTTGACTATATGTATTATGCAAGCGGATACGGTCTGCAGGCATTCATCTGTCAGATCATAACCTGCGTGGCGATAGCGATCTTTTTCGGATACGCTTACATGAAGACGGAAAATATATGGGTTCCGATCATCATGCATTATCTTAATAATAATATAGTGGCACTTCTGTCCGGCGGCGGACAGGATGCTCTAATGAATCAGGTGATAGAGTGGAGGGAGATCCCTGCCGTTGCAATCTCCTTTATTCTGTTTTTCCTGTTCATACTGGCTCCTGTTTATAACAAGACTTGCGGAAGAGAGAGTTAAGTCAGAGAAAGGGCGATGGAATGAGCAACGGAAACCATAAACTTACATACAAAGTCAAGTGATCGATGTTGATCTGTATGCAGGGGGTCAGTCTGTTGACGGCCCCCTGTTTTCGCTTTTTGACTGGAATTATAATCATTCATTGATATTCACTAACAGAGATGATATGATGATCATCGAAGCAGATATTTCTATTGTGGCTTATGCCACGTCTGATATGCAATTCCCGCAGTTTAAATTCGAGATGTCCTGCTTTGATCCCACAAACAAGATAAAAAACCAGTAAAGAGGAGGTGTTGGGTTGAACGATAATCAGAACACAGAAGATAAGCCATCAGAAACAACGATTATAGATGAAAGAACGATCCGGAATAAGATATACGAAGTCCGGGGAGTGAAAGTGATGCTGGATTATGATTTGGCGGAGATTTATGGGTATACTACCAGTGCATTTAATCAACAAGTAAAGAGAAACGTGGACAGGTTTGATGAGGATTTCAGATTTCAGCTTACAAGAGAAGAAACGGAAATTCTATCGATATCACAATTTGTTATATCGATACAGACCAAAGGGTTAAAGGGTGGTAGAGCAAAATTACCTTGGGCATTCACGGAATCAGGAGTCTATATGCTCATGACAGTATTGAAAGGTGATCTGGCTGTTCAGCAGAGCAAAGCACTTATTCGTATTTTTCGTGAGATGAAGGAATACATTATTGATACACAAGGATTAATCACTCAACGCGATCTTCTGCGCGTTTCTATACAGACAACAGAGAACACAGAGGCAATACGTAGTATACATTCAATGATTGAGGACCAGCAAAAGCTACTGTTGGAGCATGATGATAAGCTGGTAAATGCTTTTGAACGTATCAATGAGACTGTAAAGCAGTCTGATCTCTCCCCTGTCATGATGAAGTTTAATGCGGAGGAGGAAAGTAAAGAATACCTGTTACGAGAAGGTTGTCCGGTTAAGGCTGATGTGACTTATATAGACATCTATAGCAAAGCAACAAAGAGTATTTTTATTATCGATAACTATATAAATATCAAGACGTTGCGGCTACTGCAGGATGTAAAATCCGGGGTGAAGGTAACAGTTTTCAGTGATAACCTGTATAAACATCTGCATTACTGTGATTATGTGGATTTTCAAACTGAGTTTCCGTCAATACCGATAACCTTTATCACAACAGGCGGAATTATGCATGATCGATTCATTATATTAGACTATGCGTGTTTGGATGAGCGTATCTTTCATTGTGGAGCGTCTTCCAAGGATGCGGCGGTTAAATTGACAACAGCGATCTCGGAAATGATGTCAGAAGACTTAAAAATCCAAATACATAATCTGATCGATCAGATGAAAAAGAATCCGCCCCTGATCTTGCCGGATGAATTAAACCGACATCGCTGTTGACAATACTGTGAAAATAATATATCATCCCTTTAGTGCGTTGCGCTTTAACGCGTGAAAGTAACGTAAGAAAGGGATGATATTATGTTTGTAAAGATCACACTGCTTATTCTGTTTTTTGCTGTTATGCTGCTGATCGGATTCGCATCCAAGAAGAGTGCGAAGGATGTCAGTGGATTTGTTCTCGGAGGAAGAAATGTCGGACCGTGGCTTACGGCATTTGCGTACGGTACGTCATATTTCTCGTCGGTTGTATTTGTCGGATATGCCGGTCAGTTCGGATGGAAATACGGACTGGCATCAACGTGGATCGGACTCGGAAATGCTTTCATCGGTTCACTCATGGCCTGGGTGATCCTCGGCAGAAGAACAAGGGTCATGACCAATCATCTCGATTCTGCGACAATGCCCGAATTTTTCTCGAAGAGGTTCGAAAGTCATTCGCTTAAGATCGCATCATCGGTCATCATATTCGTATTTCTGATCCCTTATACGGCATCTATATATAACGGCTTATCAAGGCTCTTTTCCATGGCGTTTGATATACCTTATGAAGTATGTATAACGGTTATGGCTCTGCTGACTGCCGTATACGTAATAGTCGGAGGTTATGTTGCAACTGCATGGAATGATTTTGTACAGGGCATGATAATGCTGGCAGGTATCGTTCTTGTCATCGCAGCAGTCCTTAACGGAAAGGGCGGTTTCATGGCCGCTGTTATGCAGCTGTCCCAGATCGAAAGCGATGTACCGCAGACACTTGGACAGCCCGGTGCATTTGCATCGTTCTTCGGAACCGATCCTGTCGGACTGTTCGGCGTTATAATTCTGACATCTCTCGGTACATGGGGTCTTCCCCAGATGGTACATAAATTCTACGCTATCAAGGATGAGAGAAGCGTCAAGACAGGTACTGTGATCTCCACCATATTTGCTATCGTTGTTGCCGGAGGAACATACTTCCTCGGAAGTTTTGTAAGACTGTTTGATGATCCGTCGCTTTACAAGGAAGACGGCAGTATGATGTTTGATGCGATCATGCCTCATATGCTCTCAAGCCTGCCCGATATCCTGATAGGTGTAACGGTTGTGCTTGTGCTGTCAGCATCGATGTCAACGCTTTCTTCACTCGTTCTTACATCGAGCTCGACACTCACGCTTGATTTCATCAAGGATCTGTTCGTCAAGGATATGGACGAGAAGAAGCAGGTGCGTACGATGAGAGTGTTCATCGCGGTATTCATCATCATCTCGGTCGTTATAGCACTTAATCCGCCGACATTCATAGCTCAGCTCATGGGTATATCATGGGGTGCTCTTGCCGGTGCATTCTTAGGACCTTTTGTATATGCACTTTACGATCCCAAGACGACCAAGATCGCAGTCTGGTCGAGCTTCGTAGCCGGTGTAGGTATCACTGTTCTCAACATGTTCTTCAGTTTCTTCTCATCACCGATCGTTGCCGGTGCGGTTGCCATGGTCGTATCACTTATCATAGTGCCGATCGTAAGCAGGATCACGCCGCAGCTGACCGATGCATCGAAGGACGCGATTTTCTCGTGTTACACGCAGACTGTTGTTGTATCCAAGAAGAATTCGCTCGAAGAGTAGAATGTGGTATAATACGTATATTCTGTAAAAAAGAAGGATTTTGATATGAGTGATAGCAAAAAAGTCATGATGCTTGGTAATGCCGCGATAGCCCGCGGCGCATATGAAGCCGGAGTCAAGGTGTCTGCGGCTTATCCGGGAACTCCCAGCACGGAGATAAGCGAGAATCTGGTCCAGTACAAAGACGAACTGTATTGCGAGTGGTCGCCTAATGAGAAGGTGGCAACGGAGGTCGCGATAGGTGCGTCAATGGCAGGTGTCAGGGCGATGTGCTCGATGAAGCATGTTGGCGTGAACGTTGCTGCAGACCCGCTATATACCGTGTCATATATCGGAGTGACAGGCGGTCTTGTCATGATCGCAGCCGATGATCCCGGAATGTATTCGTCGCAGAACGAGCAGGATACGAGGATGGTCGCCGCTGCGGCGCATGTGCCTGTCCTGGAACCGTCGGATTCACAGGAAGCCAAGAATTTTGTCAAAGCTGCATTTGATATCAGTGAAAAATACGATACACCTGTAATAGTCCGTACGACGACGAGACTTGCCCATTCACAGGGCATGGTCACACTTGAGGACAGGGCGGATATACCGGATAAGACATACGAGCGTGATATCGCAAAGCGTGTCATGATGCCTGCCATGGCAAAGAAACGCCATCTGGTCGTTGAGGATCGGGAAAAGAGGCTGGCAGAGGATGCGTGTTTAATGCCGATCAACAGGGTTGAGATGAGAGATACGAAGATCGGTGTAATTGCAAGCGGCATTCCGTATCTGTATGTTCGCGAAGCGATGCCTGACGCAAGCGTATTAAAGCTTGGTCTTGTTAATCCGCTTCCGCGGAAAATGATAGAGGATTTTGCAAAGAAGGTTGATAAGCTGTACATCGTTGAAGAACTTGATCCGCTCATTGAACTTCAGGTACGGTCATGGGGGATCGAATGTATCGGAAAAGAGATCTTTACGATACAGGGCGAGTACAGTGTCAATATGATAAGACAGGCAATATTAGGACAAAATCTTGATCTTAAGGATCCGGCCGAAATACCGAACAGACCACCGATACTGTGTCCGGGATGCCCTCACAGGAGTGTGTACACCGTCCTTAACAAACTGAAGATCCACGCGGCAGGAGATATAGGATGCTATACGCTCGGAGCTGTCGCACCTCTTTCCGTTATAGATACTACGGTGTGTATGGGCTCGTCCATATCGACGCTTCACGGAATGGAAAAAGCGAAGGGCAGTGACTATATTAAGAACTGGGTAGCGGTCATAGGAGATTCCACGTTCATGCATACGGGTGTCAATTCGCTCATG
Source organism: Lachnospiraceae bacterium (assembly GCA_017620345.1). The sequence goes on along the minus strand of JAFZQP010000084.1, from coordinate 20,781 downwards.
AACATGTTCTATAATCAGGGAACCGGGACCGTTATGATCCTTGATAATTCAACAACGGGAATGACCGGACATCAGGATCATGCAGCAACGGGCAAGACGCTCCAGGGAGACATTGTTCCAGCTATCAACATATATGAGTTGTGCCGCGCGATAGGCATAAAGAATGTCAAGGAAGTCGATGCGTTTGATATCGATGAACTGGAGAAGACAGTTAAGGAATTTGTCGCAAAGGATGAACTGTGCGTTATCATCACAAAATCGCCGTGCGTCATGCTGAAGCAAAAGCCGATAACCCACAAGTGCGTACCCGTACCGGAAAACTGTAAGAAGTGCGGAATGTGCTTAAAACCCGGCTGTCCTGCTCTTACAAGATGCGAAGACGGTACGATCGCCATTGATGATACGCTGTGCAACGGATGCGATCTGTGTATGAAGTTGTGCAAGTTCGGAGCTATAAAGGAGCAGAAGTGATGGAAACAAGGAATATTATGATCGTCGGAGTGGGCGGTCAGGGAACACTTCTTACAAGCCGCGTTCTCGGAGCGGTAATACTTGACGGAGGGTATGAGGTCAAGCTTTCGGAAGTACACGGAATGGCTCAGCGCGGAGGATCCGTAGTGACATTTGTACGTTACGGGGACGAGGTTTTCGAGCCTATAGTCGAGGAAGGATGCGCTGATGTGCTGATAGCTTTTGAGAGGCTTGAAGCACTCAGATACGCTCATTATCTGAAAAAAGACGGTGTGCTCATAATCAATGACCAGCGCATGGATCCGATGCCGGTCGTTATGGGCGCTGCGAAATATCCGGAAAACATAATAGAAGATCTGTCGAAGGATTATAAAGTCATTGCGGTTGATGCTTTGTCGGAAGCCAAGAAGCTCGGTAATGCGCAGGTGTTCAATGTCGTTATCCTCGGTGTTGCGGCAAATCATATGGAGTTTTCAAAGGATCAGTGGATGGCTGCGATAGAGAAGATCGTAAAGCCGAAGTTTGTTGAGATCAATAAAAAGGCATTTGAAAGCGGAATGGAGATTGAAAAATGATCTGGAATGAAACAAAGGAATGTATGAGCCGTGATGAGAAGATGACACTTCAAAGTGCCAGGCTCGTAAAGCAGGTCGACAGGGTATATCACAATGTCGAGTATTACAGAAAGAAGATGCAGCAGGCGGGACTCGAACCGGGTGATATAAAGGGTATTGAGGATATCTCCAAACTGCCGTATACGACGAAGGATGATCTTCGCGATAATTATCCGTTCGGACTGTTCGCGGTTCCGCGCGAGCAGATAATCCGTGTTCATGCTTCGAGCGGTACTACAGGCAAGGCAACCGTTGTCGGATATACAAGACGTGATATAGATATCTGGGCGGAATGTGTTGCCAGATGTATGACGGGAGCAGGAGTAACATCAAAGGATATCATACAGGTCGCATACGGTTACGGTCTGTTCACGGGTGGACTAGGAGCCCACTACGGTGCTGAGTTCATGGGTGCGATGGTAGTTCCGCAGTCGACCGGAAATACAAAGAAGCTTCTTACGATGATGCAGGACTTCGGTGTTACTGCTATTGCATGTACGCCGTCATACCTTCTTCATATCGCTGAGGTTGCGAAGGAAGCGGGGATCATCAATGATCTGAAACTTCGTATCGCCATATGCGGAGCAGAACCGTGGACCGAGAACATGCGTCACATGATCGAAGAGGAACTGGGCATCAATGCATTTGATATTTATGGACTGTCGGAAGTAATGGGGCCGGGAGTAGCGTGCGACTGTATTCATCATAAAGGTCTTCATGTTCATGATGATCACTTCTATCCTGAGATCATCGATCCCAAGACGCTTGAGCCAATAGGAGAAAAGGTCACGGGAGAGCTGGTATTTACCACACTTACCAAAGAGGGACTTCCTCTTATAAGGTACAGGACCAAGGATCTTACAAGCATTGAATATGACAAGTGCGAATGCGGACGTACACAGCCGAGGATACAGAAGTTCAAGGGCAGAAGTGATGATATGCTCATCATCCGCGGAGTCAACGTATTCCCGTCTCAGGTTGAGGCAGCGCTGCTTGAAATGGATGAGACGACACCGAACTATATGATGATAGTGGACCGCGTTGATCATCAGGATACACTTGAGGTTCAGGTCGAGGTTGATGAAAGTTACTTTGATGATGATATGAGAGGACTTGATAATCTTTCAAAGAAGGTTGCCGGAACACTCAAGCAGGCACTTGGACTTGCTGTCAAGGTCACACTTGTTGAACCGAAGACGCTTCCGAGATTTGAGGGCAAATCTGTTCATGTAACTGACAATCGTAAGCTGGTATAAAACACGGTCGAAAGAGAGGGTATATCATGGCAGTTAAGCAGGTTACAGTATTTATCGGGAATAAAGAAGGACGTATTGAAAAAGTTACGGAAGTCCTGAAGAAGAACAGCATTAACATCAGTTCTCTTTCACTTGCTGAGTCGGTTGATTTCGGTCTGCTGAGACTCATAGTTGCAGAGCCTGAGAAAGCGAGGGAGGCTCTTAAGGAAGAAGGACTGTCCGTGAGACTGTCGGATGTCATTGCAGTTGAGATATCAAATAAAACGGGTTCGCTCCACGATCTTCTGACTGCGCTTTCCGATTTTAACATAGAGTATATGTATGTACTCTCTGCGGCGGAAAAGGCTTCGATGATAATGAAGATCAAGGATACGGCGGCAGCGGAATCAGCTTTAAGCACAAGCGGATTCAGAGTGCTGAAGCAAAGTGATATTTAGGATCATTTCATCGTATCTGCGATAACGGCAAGCAATCTGTCGTTATCTTCCGGGTTCATGAAACAGATACGGAAATACGAGTTGTCAAGAAAAGGAAATGATGAACAGTTTCTGATCATCATCTTTTGTCGGATAGCGTTATCAAAGAGAATGTCGGCATCGACGTTCTCTTTTGTTATGCGCGAAAGAACAAAGTTGGCACACGGTTCATAAACTTTGATCTCGGAAATGTTCCGGAGCATATCGCATACACGGCGGCGCTCGGAAAAGATAAGTTCCTTTGTTGATCGGATGTATTCTTCATCCGAAAACATCAGCCGGCCGGCTGCCTCGGCAAGAGAACTTACCGTCCATGGATCTTTTATAGCCGAGATATCCTTCATTAGATCCGGATCGCCGCATATGGCGTATCCGAGACGAAGTCCGGGTGCGGCAAAGAATTTGGAGACACCGCGCAGGATACAGAGATTGTTGTAACTGACCGTAAGCGGTACGCTGTTTATTCTGTTGTAGTCTTCTGCAAATTCCACATATGTTTCATCGATCATGACAAAGATGTCAAAGGTCTTGCAGGCATCAAGTATCCGCCTCATCGAGGATCTTGAAACCGCACTCGATGTCGGATTGTTGGGATTGCACATGATGAGCATATCGATCGATTCGTTAAGCGATCCTATAAGTGAATCCGGATCGAGTACAAAATCATCTTCCTCTTTTAGCGGAAAGTAAAGGCTCGTGCCGCCGCCGAGGGAGAGTTCTCTTTCATACTCGGAGTAAGTAGGACCTACGATCATGGCTTTTTGCGGAGCGACCATCTTGATAAAGAGTGTGATGAGTTCCGTTGAACCGTTTCCTACCAGAATGCTCTCGGGCACAGTATCACAATACTTCGCGATAACGGTCCTGAGTGACGTGTACTCCCTGTCCGGATATGAACATATGACATCAAGATGGGATGCGAGATCTTCTCTTAGGACGTGCGATAATCCGAGGGGATTGACGTTGGCGGAAAAGCTTGTGATCTCCTCTTTTTTTATGCCGTATATCTGCTCTATCTTTTCAAGATCACTGCCGTGAAAATGATCCTTGTGCTTCAGCATATTTTATTGAACCTCTACCTCTTTTTTGATATACTATTTAGGTATGCTAATGTGCCCAAAGTATATCACTTGGGCGACATCGCGTCAAAAATTTCTGAAAAAATCTCTATGAAAGGCGGTGAATATTGTGCGCGAAGTGATCGACAGATGCTCTGACGGCTTCTTTGATTATGATTGCGGAAAACTTCTGTTTTCCACAGCCAGGATCGAAGCTGATATGCCACAGGGGCAGCTGTTTGAAGGTAACTTCGAACTCTCATCCGAGGACGGAAGAGACTTTACCGCCACAATATATACCTCCTCAATGCGGCTTGTTTGCAGGAACGATCATGTTGACAAAGAGGCAGCCGCATCAATACATTATGTTTTTGACTCATCCGGTCTGGAACCCGGAGATGTAGTAAAGGGCGATATACAGGTCGTATCGAATGCGGGAGAATACTATCTTCCTTTCGTTTTCTCTATCTCATACGGGATAATAGAGAGCTCGATGGGCAATATTCGGAACCTGTTCCATTTCACCAATCAGGCGCAGGTTAACTGGAATGAAGCCGTTGAACTGTTTTACTCAAAGGGATTTGAGCGTGTGTTTGGCGGCAATGACCGGATACATTATGACAAGTTCAGAGGTCTTTCACATAATCCCGGTGATCCTCAGGCAGTGGATGATTTTCTCGTAGCCATTAACAAGAAGCGTCCTATCATTTATTCGGTTGACAGGACGTCATATGAATATAATGACGTATCGGATAACGTTGAATGCGAGATGATCCTGCACAGATCGACGTGGGGGAATATAGATGTACAGGTTACGAGCGATGTTGAGTTCATCAGGATCGACAAGGAACACATCGGTGCGTCTGATTTTATCGGCAACGATCATCTGCTTAAGTTCACTATCATCGGGGACAGACTCCATGAAGGAAGGAACTTCGGGAATATAAATATCAGATCGGCCCACAGCGAAGTGAACGTAAAGATAATCGCCAGACACAGAGCGAGGGTCAATGCAAGAAGGGTTGAGAGAAGAGAGAAGAAAAATCTGACACTTCGTCTTATGAGGCAGTACATCGATTTCCGCATGAAGAAGACCAATGTCGGTGTATGGGTACGCGAGTCGATGAAGATCGTTGAGCGTATGAATGCGCTTGATGACAAAAATCCTGTATCACGTCTGTATCAGGCACAGCTCCTCGTTGTTCAGCGCCGCGAGAATGAGGCCAAGTGGGTGCTTGAGCACGTCGAGAATGAAATGAACATCAGTGAGTACTCCGCAAAGCACAGGGCGTATTTTATGTATCTGCAGACACTCATAATACGTGAGGAGGCATTCATAAACGATACTGCAGTTAAGGTAAATGACCTGTTTGATGTTAACCCCGACAGTTTTGAGATACTGTGGACACTGTTATATCTGGACGAAGGACTTGCGGATAACGCAACACGCAAGATATCGCTTATCGAGAAGATGTACGATAAAGGTTGCACTTCACCGATCATGTACATCGAGGCGTATAATTTCTTTGTTGCCAATACGGAGAAGCTTAACAAACTCGGAAATTTTGAACTTCAGGTCCTGATGTTCGCGGCCAAGCTTGACGTGATGGACAACGAGGTATTAAAGCAGGTATTGTATCTGGCTGCAAAGCAGAGGGAATACGATCCTCTTTTATATAAGCTTTTATGCAAGTGCTACGATATATCATCAGATGATGAGATAGTAGAAGTCGTGGCAACACTTCTCATAAAGGGTAATATATCCGGAACCCGGTATTTCCCGTGGTTTGACAAGGCTGTCAAAAAGCAGCTTCGGATCACAAAACTGTATGAGTATTTCATGTATTCGGTACCTGCCGATTATGATGCACTGATCCCCAAGGCGGTGCTCATGTATTTCGGATTCAGGAATGACATGAATTATCACAGGATAGCGCTGCTGTATGCCAACCTGATAACGCATAAGAGGGAATATGCGGATACATATGATTCATACCGGGAACATATGCAGGTATTTGCCGTTGAGCAGATAGAACAGGAGCATATAGACGGTAATCTTGCCAGAATATATGAAGACGTTCTGTTCATGGAGATGATCAAGCCCGATATGGCCAGACATCTTGCGAAGATACTGTTTGCCCATGAAGTGAAGGTAGATGATCCCGAAGCAAAGAACGTTGTTCTCATACAGTCTCAGTTTGAGGGATCCACAACGTTTAAGATAGAGAACGGATATGCTTATCCGACGATATACTCGGGTGATTTTATGCTGTTTACCGAGGATTCATCGGGGAGACGTACGGTCATTGACAACAGCAATGTCAGAAAGCTCATGAATGAGGCGGTGTTCATACAGGCGATACGTTATTACGTTATAGACAATGTCTATTTCGATATGTATCTGTGTGAAGGCAAGAAACACTATGTCACGGTTGATGATTCGAATGTAGAGTATTGCAGGGAACTTGCCGAATCCGAGCTTGTATCCGAATACTATAAGCGCGATATCAGGATGGCTCTGATCCATTACTATTATGATAATGATCAGATCACCACGCTTGATGAGTTCCTTCTGAACATGGACATCAAAGTATTGTATGCCAAGGATCGTGCCAATGTCGTCAGGTTCATGACGCGCCGCGGTATGTATGAGAAGGCTTACCAGATAATGTGCATTTACGGTACCGAGGAGATCGCCGCCAAGGACTGCGTTGGCGTATGCAGTCATATGATCCAGGAGAACGACAAAACGCCCGACAATCTTCTCATCAAGCTTTGTTATTATGCGTTTGAAAACGGAAAATACGATGAGGTACTTCTCCGCTATCTTGTTGAGAATTACAACGGTCTGACCAAACAGCTCCGCAATATATGGAAGGCGGCCAGGAACTTTGAGATAGACACGTTCCCGCTTATGGAAAGACTTATAGTGCAGATGTTGTATACTCATACGACTGTTGGAGAGAAAGAAGAGATATTCGAGGAATACTGTCGTAATGCATCCGGGACCAAAGTACAGCTTGCATATCTGTCGTATTGTTCGTTTGAGTATTTTGCCAAGGAACGGCTTACGGATGAGAGAGTATTTTCGCATATTACAGAACTGTACAGGCTCGGGGAACATATAAACGATGCATGCAAGCTGGCGCTTCTCAAGCATTATTCGGAAGACAAGGAGCGGCCTTCCGAGAAAGTCAAGAGCATGCTGGCTGAATTCCTTATCGACTTCATGCACAGGAATACATATTTCAGATTCTTCGAAAAGTATGTCGATCTTGTTCCAGAGATAGGAGATTATCTTGATAAGACCATAATCGAATACAGGACCGATCCGAGCTACAGAGTCATGCTTCATTACATACTTGAGAACGGTCAGGAGGATGATGACAATTATCATACCGAAGAGATGAGAAACATGTTTGGAGGAGTGTTTACGAGAGAGTTCATACTTTTCTTCGGAGAGAACCTGCAGTATTACATAACAGAGGAACAAAACGGAAAAGAAGTGCTCACGGCCAGCGATTCGCTGTCAGTCAGTGATACGAGCGCGGCCCGTGTTGAATCAAGATATACGATGCTCAATGACATGGTCGTATCAAGAACGGTACAGGATGATAATACACTTCTTGATATAATGAGAGAATATGTTGAGGCGGATGCGTTCGCCCACAAGGTATTTAAGCTTCGCTGATAGGAATCTGCGGAACAGGAAAATCATGGCTAAGTACATAATCGGTTACGATCTGAATGACGCGATGTCACAGATCAGCTATTTTGAACTGAATAATTCCGTCCCGGAAACGGTAGCGAATGACGAGGAAGAAGAGCGTCTCGGCATCCCTACCGTGCTGTCCAAGCGTAAGGGTGTTGCCCAGTGGGAGTTCGGAAATGCTGCGATCAAGTCCGCGCAGATCGGAAACGCCACGCTTGTTGACCAGATGCTCAGCTTTGCTGCTGCGGGAGCAAAGATCGAGATCGAGGGTGAGGCATATGATCCGACGGATCTGCTGATATTGTTTGTACGTCGATCTCTTAACATGCTGTCAATGGTACTGTCACCGTCGGAAGTTGAATACATGATCATCACGGTGGCGTCGCTTGAAGGCAGATACGTTGACATCGTTGAGAGGATCGCAGGGTCAATGCCTGTTCCGCGTGAGAAGATCATCATTCAGACTTATGAAGAGAGCATATTTTATTATCTTCTTCATCAGCCTGAAGATCTGTGGGAAAGGGATGTCGTTGTATTTGATTATTCGGGTCCCTGTCTTAAGGCGTATGAACTATGGATGAACAGGGCGACTGAGCCGGTTGTTGCGTTTGTTGACAGGACGGCTTTTGAAGAGATCAAAATGCCCAAGTATATGATGAAGGAAGAAGAATCGGTTGAGAAAGCTGACAGGATCGATGAGATGGTCCTGCAGATATCACACGATTACTTTGCAAACAAGAATGTGGGCACCGTTTTCCTGCTCGGAGAGGGATTCGAGGGCGGATGGTGCAACAAGACGCTTAAGTTCATGTGTATGGGCAAGCGCGTATTCCAGGGACGCAATATGTATTCCAAAGGTGCATGCTATTGCGGCAAGGACAAGGCTGCGCCCTGTGAGCTGAATAAGAGATTTGTTTTTCTCGGACGTGATAAACTGAAGTTTAATTTAGGGCTTCATATGTATGTTGCCGGTGAGGAAGAGTATCTTGCCGTGGCGGACGCAGGTGAGAACTGGTATGATTCGGGCGTGACATATGATTTTGTTCTTGGTGCGGCCAAGAGCATTCCGCTTATAATGACACCTCTTGACGGGAAGGGCGCGGAAACGATCGAAGTAGATCTGTCCGGCCTTCCGGACAGACCTCCGAAGGCATCAAGGCTGAGGCTGTCGGTCGAGTTTGAATCCGAGACGCGTATGAAGATAGAGGTGGAGGATCTCGGATTTGGCGAGTTCTATCCTTCAACCGGCAGAAAATGGCAGAAGATAATTGAATTTGAGTGACAGGAGATACCGTGGCAACGCAAATGTATATGTGCATAGGCACATTATCCACAACTCCATATTTCCTATCGGGACTGGGTGTTAACATATACTCTATGGATGAGCTGTGTTATTACCTGTGCGCCAATGCCTATATCCTCGATAATGATCTTATCGATGTAAGGCTGTGCGACTATATGCGTGATAACCTTGATATGGCTCCTCTTGCCGCTAAGCTTCGTATGATGATCAAGGCAGGCAAGACACTTGGAGAGATGGTCACGACCATACTGATCGATACGAACTACTGCAATGAGGAAGAGATCGCCAGGATCAAACAGATACTCGTTGACAATGCGTCTCTTTCGTTCGCAGCCAAGAGAAAGGTCAGGGGTGATAATCTTCTTGTTGCCAACAAGTATCCCAGGGCTATTGAAGAATATCAGTATGTCCTGTCTGTCCTTAATAAAGAAGAGGAACCGGAACTGTACAGTTCGATCCTTCACAATGTAGGATGCGCATATGCGCTCATGTTCCTTATCGATAAGGCGGGAGAGTACTTCAAAAAGGCATATGATATGGATGGGTCGAAGGAGAGCCTGATCATGTATCTTGTATGCCTGCGTCTAAGTGAAAAGAAGGGTGAATATGACAGGATAGTTGTCAAGAACGGTTATGACGAGCGTATCGCGCTTGAAGCAGTCAGACTGATGAGATCCGCAAGAGAAGCACAGATAGATTCTCCGTACGGAGACAAGATGAAAGATATACTTGAACTGCGTGATGCAGGTAAAGTTTCGGAGTACTACAGAATGCTCGACTATACACTCGAAGACTGGAAAACGGATTATCGTAGGATGATGGAATGACACGAGGTGTCTGCGAAGCAGACGGAGTCCTGGTGTCACGGCGACATCGACGGAGTCGATGTTGGGAAGCGTAGAACATATGAAAATACTCAATTGGGTAAAAGACATACTCGGATTCGGCGAAGACGATTTTGACGATATCGAGATCAATTTTTCCTCGGAATCGGCAGAGTCGCTCATGGAGTCGCTTGCAAAAGCATCCAGAAGACGCCGCACCCTCAATATGAATGACAAGGCACAGCGGGAGCAGTATGTAAGGGAATACTGCGACATGATGGCTGTCGCCTCAAAAGATGTTGATGCTCAGAAGATAGAGTATCAGCAGGTCACACAGCGCCTTGCGGATCTTGAAGAACTTGAAAAGCTGCCACTGGCAGACAAAAGCCAGGTCAGGATAAGAGCGAACAGGGTCATCAAGATAGAACAGGAGGACAGCAGTTACACACGTCCCGCAAAGAAGATCACCGAATCGCAGTACCGGGAAATGGAACGCCTTGCCAAGGACATTCCGTCAATACTTGCCAAGATGAAGGAAGACGAGGAGTACCAGATGGCGGTGCGACGCGACCTTAACCTTCTTGAAGGCGAAAAGGGTGCGGTGGCATATCAGAGAAAAGAAGAGAGATCCAGAGCGCGTACAGCTAAAAACATCGCTTTTGTGGCAATATTCGGTGCGGTCATGGCTGCGGCGCTTATGTTTGTCCTTAACCAGGCCATGCACGTTGAAGTTGAGATGGGATGGATAATACTCGCAGGTGCCTTTGCTGTAGCGCTTACATCTTCGTTCGTGATGTACCAGAATGCACAGAGCGGTATAGCCAGTGCCAACAGGAAACTTAACAAGGCGATAAGTGTACAGAACACCGTAAAGATAAAATACGTCAACATTACGAATGTGCTTGATTATAATTACGCCAAATACGGCGTAATGAACTCTCATGAACTGGCCTACATATGGGACAAGTATGTTGAAGAGAAGGAAGCAAGAGAGCACGCTTCTGACATATCACAGCGCATGGACGTGGCAAGGAGTGAGCTTTATCAGGTGCTGAAGCATTATCACATAAATGATCCCACGGTATGGATATACCAGCCGGGTGTTCTTGTCTATGACGATGAGGCAAAGGATATAAGAAAGCAGCTGATCGTTCAGCGTCAGCGCCTTAAGAAGGGAATTGATTTTGAGATATACAATCTTGAAACTGCCAAGAAAGAGCTCGAGGCGCTCGTAAGAGAGTACCCGAAATATGCGGAGGATATAATAGAAATTGTCGGAGAATATGAGTGATATGGATATATCGATCGTGATCCCGGTATATGGATGCCGGGATGCGCTATATGAACTTTATACAAGACTTACAAATACCCTTAGGAAGATCACGGACAAATACGAGATCGTATTTGTTAATGATGCCTGCCCGCAGGGATCATGGGAAGTGATAAAGGATATATGTGAAAATGACTGCAAAGTAGTTGGACTGAACCTTTCCAAGAATTTCGGTCAGCACCGTGCTATACTGGCAGGTCTTGATATATGCCGGGGTGATGCTGTCGTTGTGATGGACTGCGATCTTCAGGATCGTCCCGAACATATAGCACAGATGTATGAAAAACTCCGGGAAGGATATGATATCGTGTGGGCCCGCAGGGTCAACAGAAAAGATAAGAACAGTGTCAAGATATTCTCGAAGTTATTCTACAGGATCTGTAATCTGTTCACCGATAAGGACATTGACGCAAACTTAAGCAACTACTGTATCGCGAAAAAGAAAGTGATAAAAGAACAGTGCAGGATGAGAGAGCATTGCAGAGATTTTTCTGTATTCCAGCAGTGGCTCGGGTTCAGTGTGGCCTACATAGATCTGGAGAGTGATGAGAGGGCATCGGGCGAAAGTTCATATAGTTTTGCAAAAAAACTCAAACTTGCATTTGATATCGTTACATCGCAGTCTAACAAACCGCTGCATCTGTCTATAGGAATAGGATTCGCGTTTGTTATCATCTCAGTCATAATAATCATATACGGACTGATCAATTATTTTGTATTTGGCGACGTTATCGAAGGTTGGACCAGCCTTCTCATCTCTATATACATGGTCGGCGGAATAATACTGATGTTCCTCGGCGTTATCGGATTGTACATAGGTAAGATTTTTGATGAGACAAAAAACAGACCTTTATATGTTGTAAAGGACAGGTTAAATTATGAAGAAGATCGCGATCATAGGGGCATCATACCTTCAGGAGCCTCTTATACAGAAGGCAAAGAGCAGAGGGATTGAAACCCATGTGTTTGCCTGGAAAGCTGATGATGTAGGAGAAAAAAGCGCTGACTATTTTTATCCTATAAGCATAGTCGAAAAGGAAAGCATACTTGAAAAATGTCAGCAGATCGGTATTGACGGTATATGCTCCATATCTTCGGATCTGGCTGTTATAACAGTCAATTATGTTGCGGATAAAATGGGGCTTGTCGGAAATTCACCTGAGAGCACGCTTTTGTCTACAAATAAGCGGTTCATGAGAGAGTGTTTTTACAAAAACGGGGATCCTTCTCCGAAGAGCATTACCATCAGTTCCGAAGATGAAACAGATAAGATCGATCTGGAAATGCCGGTTATAGTAAAGCCTTTGGATCGTTCGGGAAGTCGGGGGATCACAAAGGTTTGTAAGAAAGAAGAACTGTGTGATGCTGTCAGAGATGCACTCGAGGTGGGTTTTGAAAAAAGCGTGATCATTGAGGAGTATGTCTCGGGACAGGAGTACAGCGTTGAGTATATCTCGTGGAACGGAGAGCATACTTTTCTTGCGATCACACAAAAATATACAACAGGTTCTCCCAACTTTATCGAAACTGCCCATCTTGAACCGGCAATGTTGGATGATAGCGTACTTGCCGAGGTTAAGAACGTAGTTGAACATGCACTCGACAGTCTGAAGATCAGGAACGGAGCATCTCACACTGAGATCAGGATAAATGATTCAGGGGCTATTAAACTTATAGAGATAGGCGGGCGAATGGGAGGCGACAATATAGGTTCATCTCTCGTGGAACTGACTACAGGTTATGATTATGTCGGTGCAGTCATAGATATAGCACTCGGCAATAAACCCGGTTACTCTGTTACGAAAAATGCATGTGCTGGTGTCAGGTTCATTCTCTCGCCTGATGACATTGCCGTTCTGAGTACGATAAAAAGAGAGCATCCCGAGATACTGGTTGAAGAGGATGTTCATGATATAACTTCCGAGAAAGTGACTGACAGCGCGAAGAGATTCGGGTATTATACGATAGCGTCAGAGGATTTGAATGATATCAAAAAGTATATGCCGATCAACGGGATTTAAGATAAAAATAACGGAATACATATTGCCTGCGATTCTCATCGGAGTTGTATTTACGGCCGTTCTTGCCACCAATGGACTGTGGCCGTTTGGAAAACAGACCATTGATTATTACGACATGGCCCAGCAGGCCGAGATGAATTACTATCATAATTTCGATGAGATCCATGGGGAAAAATCCCTTATATTTGACTGGTATACAAATCTTGGCAGGGGAATTCCGGGCCTTAGCGAACCGTCTCTTTTCGACCTGCTTCTTATTTTTTTTCCACGCAGATACATACCTGAATGCATGTCTGTAATGATGCTTGTCAAAATAATGTTTGCGGCAGTGTTTATGGGTATGTTCATCAGGTACATAAATGATGAACTGCCGTATATATTCAGGCTGATTCTTGCTTCGGGGTACGGCCTTTGCGGTTTTGTCCTTATGAATTATACTCTGCCGCAGTGGATCGATATGGCCGCCTTGGTACCGCTTGTACTGATGTATTCTCAGAAGGCGCTGAAAACCGGGAGATTTTTGGGATTATCCGTTACGATATTTCTCATTATGATCCTGGATTTTTACTTTACGATACAGATGCTTATGTTCGTTTTTCTCATAGGCGGGATGTATTCCATTATGCTTGTGTCAGATAAGGAGTCAAAAGAGCGGATACATGAACCCTGCTTTTTACGATTCCTTTTCGGTATATTGGCGGGACTCGGATTGTCGGCTTTTTCATGGCTTCCGGATCTGGTTTTCACACTTACATCGGCAAGGTTTGGAAACGGGACCGAAGGAGGAATGTTCGCAACATATATCGCAACACTGGCCAGTATTACACCCGCGTATAGATCCAGGTGGTTTTCACTTCTCGGACTGTCAGCTCCGGCAGCACTGGCAGGTGTCGGCATATCATGCAGAATCAGGAAGAAAGATATCCGGCCTGTGATATTTGCGATCGCCTGTATTCTGTTCTTTGTACTTCAGCTTTTTTTGGAAAGTATCCATCTGATACTTCACTTCGGATCATATGTTAATTATCCGCTCAGAAACAGTTTTATGATCTACTGTATCGTTTGCGGGATCGCAGCATTTCTGCACGAGAAGAGAGATGTTCGTAAAGTGCCGGATGGCCGGAGTAAGGCAGGATATGTGCTGTGTCTGATTATATGTGTGATACTGACCGGTGTCTTCAAAAAGTGGTACATGAACAATGTGGGATTGTCCGAACATTCCGTAGTCATCCTGACTATGTGTATCATGCTTTTTGGCGCCGCGGCTCATTTTTTGCTTATAAGTGTAAACAGAGGAAAATACATTGGATATTGTATTTTTGTGTGGCTTGTTGAGATGATGATATTCGGCATCATAATGATCGGGAAACCCATGTATGATTCCGATTACGGAAATGATCCGGAACAGGAGGGCGAATATATAAGGATTGCCAACCAGCTTACGGAAGCATTTGGAGATGAACTTGCAACCGGAGAAGATGCCGCGACCATGAGGATAAAAAACCCTGATACCAGTCTTAATTCCAATTATGGAGTGGTTATGAAACGTGAGACTCTGAGCGGATGGACGAGCTTTGCTACATCTGACCAGATAAGCGGAGCAACACGACTTGGTTACAGCAGTCAGTTTACGCGGATACTTGATTCGGGAGGCAATATCTTTTCCGATACGCTGCTTCATATTTCGGATGTTGTCTCATATGAAGATCTTGATGGCACACTGTATGAAAAGGTAGATACTGCTGATATCGAGATCGATCATATGACCGGAGAAAGAAAAAAATACCATCTGTATAGGAACCGGTTCATGCTGCCGTTTGCGATACCGATCGCCGATCGTTCTGCGTTGGAAACAGATGATCCGTTGTCCGTTATCAATTCATACGCGAAAGCAATGGGAGAAAAGGCACCAATATTTTCCATAATAAGTACGGAACCGACAGTGGAAAACTCCCTGAATCATGAGAAGATCAGGTACGAGATCAGCGTTAAAGGAAACAAAACGCTGTATTTTAAAGGCAGAACAATAGATACCGATTACTATAATACGCGGATATCGGTAAATGATAAGGTCATACCGGTTCCGAGCATACATGAAAACGACAATGATCTGTTCCCGGCGCATTTTAACAACAACACTCTGGAACTGGGATCGTTTTGTAACGAAGATGTCGTGATCATTATAGACCGGGATATCAGCGAAGCCGGCTTTGATTATGATTTTTACCTGTATGAGATAGACAGAGATATCCTGTCTTCATTATGTGACAGGATGTCTTATGACCTGAAGGTTTCGCGTGGAAAACGAAGCCTTGATATAGAACTGGAGAATATGCCTTCGGGATACGAGGGGATACTTATACCGGTTCCGTACACAAATGGGTGGACTGCGAAGACAAACGGGACGGTTGTCGATATCAATGGCGCAAACGGCCTGTTTACATACGTTCCGGTAACAAAGGGGAATGTGCATCTTTCATATTTTCCGCCGTATATGAAGATCGGTATCATTACAGCCGTCTTATTTTTGGGCATTATCATTGCCGTATCGATATCAGACAGAAGAAGGAAGACCGGGACAAGCGGAATGGATACGGTATTGGGATATGCATATGCCTTTGCAACGGCGGCGGTTATTGCAGTTATATATATCATTCCGATAGTATATGCAGTTTTTTCTTTAGTCAGGGTATGAAAGGATCAACATGAACAGGATCAGATCGTTTATAACGTCAAGGTCGGGATTTGCTCTCGTATCAAATCTGGTAAGCCTGGTAACAGCATTATTATTGTTCAGACCGTTCTGGGAGGAGTCTGACGATATAGGAATAGCAATGCTGGCTGAAGGAGTATACGGACACACAGAACCCCATCTTAATTATTCGGGGATCATATATGGTAAGATCCTGTGCTTTCTGTCCCGGATGATACCGGAACTCAGGTGGCATGCCGTTATAATGTACGCGGTCACTTTTTGTGTGACGACTGCGTTCACATATATACTTGCTAAAAATGCAGCGGGTAAAATACTGTCGGTCATCTACCTGGCTGCAAGTTCTTACGAGGTATATGTTGCACTTCAGTTTTCAAAGATCGCGCTCGTTCTGGGAATGATGTCTTTTATGATACTTTTCGGTATCATTAAAGAAGAACATCCGGTAAGAGCGAGAAGAACTCTTGTCTTCATCGCTGTAGCCGGTTCTTTTTTCTCGCACATAATCCGTTTGGAATCGTTCCTTCTTGCAACGATGTTAGCGGGTATATACGGGATATGGCTGGTGATCTCTGACATTACGGAAAAAAGGATCGCGAAGACGATCAAGTCGTATTGCATGTATTTTATACCTGTATTTGCTCTGTTCGGAATCTGCTGTTTTGCCGATCATGCCGCCTACGCTTCAAAAGAATGGAACGAATATATATCCTTTTATTATTCGGCCGCCAATATGGTCGACTATCATAATGATGCTCTTCTGTATGAACTTCACGGAAGCAGACTTGAAGAACTCGGAGTTTCGGAAAATGATGCCACAATGTTCATAACATATGAATATTCCGATACTGATTTTATGACGACGGATCTTATGGATGAGATCAGCCTGATCGAACCAAAGGGGATCGGCTACGTGAATACGGATTTCCTGAAAGCCTGGGTCGACAATATTTATAAGGAGCTTTTCAGACTCAGCAGTATTGTGACCGGGCTCGTCATGATACTTGCGATCTTATCTGCCGCTGTTTGGAAAGAAGATAACAGACTGTATCATATCGCAAATATATCATCACAGTTCATCATATCATTTATTGTTCTTTTCTACTTCCAGTACAGCGGAAGATGGTGCCACAGGATCGTATGTGCCCTTCTTTTGGGACAGCTTATCCTTTTTATCAGACTTCTTGATGATATGAATGATATCAGGATAGACGTATATACACGTGCCTGCGTATTGTTTGTGCTTGGTCTGTCACTGATCGGACACAGACTCGGAAACGAGTTCGAATACAGGAAAGATGTCAGGAAACTGCCGGATTATGAAAAGCTTGTGACATATATGGAGAATAATAAGGACCATCTGTTCGTAGGGGATGTATTTACAATGATCGATTATGGAAAGTATGATGTTTTTACCCCCGGAAGGAAGGGACAGTTTGATAACTATCTGTCAGCCGATCTTGTGTTATCTGCACATATGCCGATATGTTTTGATATAGCGGAAAGATTCGGATACAGGGATCCTTTCAAGGCTCTTGCGGCAAGAGATGACAGAGTTATCCTGATCGACAATATCAGTCCCGAAGTGGAGCGCAGATTCTGTGATGAACATGGGGACGGTGGAAAATACGAGCTTGTTGAACTTGAGGATGTTGGCGGCCTGAGATTATATAATATCAGATGAACCGTATATCACAGACTTAACGAAAAATCATCGAGCATCTGCTTTACACTCGGTGAGATAGATACAAATTCGCACCCGTATCGATAGTTGCGCTTATCGATGGCGGAACTTCTGATGACACGGACATCGGTTATTATCTGGGGAAGCTCGGGTGTAAGTTCAATATTGGCGATAAAGTAGTAGCCGACCGGAAGGATGCATTGCGAAACAAAACCGATCCCCTTTGATGAGATATCGATGACTTCAACATTAAGGTCAATATCCATTATCGTATTTGTATTCTCTTTATACAGATTGGAAATCGATAATTTGATACCTATAGGTAAACGCTTATCCTGTCTTTTTTCTTCCATAACGGCTCCTTACTCGAATTATCATTGAATAATCTATCATATTTTTATATCATAGACAAGACATGTTGCGGCTCATAAGATATCCCGGAGAGAAAGGAAACCTGATATGATCACTACTATTATTTTTGATATGGGAAACGTCCTGATCGATTTTCGATGGGAGAAACTGTTTGAGGAAATGGGATTTACCGGGGAAAAATTCGACAGGATGGCAAAAGCAACTGTTCTGTCTCCTGTATGGAACGAGTGCGACAGAGGGGTCTGGTCGGATGAGGAGATCTTTAAGGCATTTGTCGCAAACGATCCGGAACTGGAAGAGGATATCCGGTCGCTTATGTATGATCATTTTACCGGATTTCTGAAGAAGTTTGATTATACTGATGAGTGGTTGGATTCTCTGAAGGAAAAGGGATACAGGATCTATATTCTGTCCAATTTTTCAAGAAGAAGTTTTGAGGAGTGCCCCGGGGAACTTGATTATGTATCAAAGGCCGACGGTGCTGTGATCTCCTGTTATGTTAAGATGATAAAGCCGGAACCCGGGATATACAGATATCTTCTTGACACTTATGATATAAATCCCGAAGAGGCAGTCTTCATTGATGATAATGCGGATAACATCGAAGCCGCAAGGCAGTTTGGTATAAACGGGATCATTTTTACGGATAAGAGATCCGCGGAAGAGGAGCTTGGAAAACTCGGAGTAAAATAGATGAAAAACACGATCGTTGCGGTAATGGATGTCTACCGATGTTTTGCACGCAGGCACCCGGTCTGCTTTATATGTGTGAACATGGTTCTTGTGCTTTTATGGGTGGGTGTGATCATGCACTTTTCCGGGGAGGATGCCGATGTTTCGGGAAGACGGTCATCTTCGATACTTGTCGGGATAATCCATGCCATGTCGCCGTCTTCGGAAGTGACTGTGAACGGATATGATTATGATCCTGTTTTGATCAATGCCGAAAGAGTGGTGCGCAAGATTGCACACATGATAGAATACGGTATTTTATCAATACTGATCCGGTCGCTTCTGTTTGGATTTGCATCCCTTCCGAGAGTGTTTGCATATGTACTGCCTGTGATTGGCGTTGCATGCCTTGGAGTCGTTGATGAGATGAATCAACGATCCATACCCGGCAGGTACGGATCATTATTTGACGTCAGTGTGGACATAACCGCATCGGTGATAACGATGTTCATCGTTTATCGTCTGACGGAGCGGTATCGTTGTCTGAAGCGTGAGAATAATAATCCCTGCGTCCGGACCGGTTCATAGCAAATTTATGAAGGCATATATATACATATGCCACAACGGGCACAAAGATCGTACAGGCAACACAACCCTTAAACATACTCATCGTCGACGGGTTATCTGTTATCGCCAGGATGAACGTTGCTATGTACATTCCTATAAGGATCACTATACATATTATCGCCAGGATCTGTTTTGTCTTTTTCATGTATCAAGTTTAACACATCCGCTATTTTACTAAAAGACCAATTTGTGCTACCATGTTAAACACCACCCTTGAATACGGAAGGCAGGATAAACATGATTCATTTTAATGTTCCACCGTTTTTCGGTGATGAATTCGAATATATGCGTCAGGCGGTCGACAATCACAAGATATGCGGTGATGGTCCGTTTACCGCAAAGTGTAATGAGTGGCTTGAGAACAGACTCGGTGCTGCGAAGGTACTGCTCACCACGAGCGGCTCATCAGCTCTTGAGATGGCAGCGATCATGTGTGATCTCAAACCCGGAGATGAAGTCATTCTTCCGAGTTATACTTTTTCATCCACTGCAAATGCTTTCGTTCTCACCGGAGCAAGACTGGTTTTTGTTGATGTCAGACCGGATACGATGAATATCGATGAGAACAAGATAGAGGCCGCGATAACCGGAAGGACCAAGGTCATAGCCTGCGTCCATTATGCAGGTGTTGCCTGTGAAATGGATAAGATAATGGATATAGCCAGAAGACACGGACTGATCGTGGTAGAGGATGCGGCACAGGCGATCACAAGTACGTATAAGGGGAGAAATCTCGGAACGATAGGTGATTTCGGATGCTTTTCCTTCCATGAGACCAAGAATTTCTCAATGGGAGAAGGGGGAGCGATAGCCGTAAATGATGTGGAATACGCGCTGCAGGCTGAGATAATACGTGAAAAAGGAACTAATCGTTCACAGTTCTTCCGCGGACAGGTTGCAAAATATAACTGGGTTGATTACGGAAGCAGTTATCTTCCGAGCGATCTTAATGCTGCATATCTGTGGGGACAGCTCCAGCATGCGCAGGAAATGCAGGATGACAGGATGGCAAGCTGGAACAGGTATTATGAAGCATTTAAGCCGCTTGAAGACAAGGGCTGGGTTGAACTTCCGATCATACCTGAAAACTGTACTCATAATGCGCATATGTTTTATTTGAAATGTAAAGATATACAGACGCGTACAGCTTATATCCGCCATATGAAAGATAATGATATACTCTGTGTTTTCCATTATGTGCCGCTTCACAGTGCACCTGCCGGACTGAAATTCGGAAGATTTGACGGGGCAGATGAGTATACCACATCGGAAAGCGACAGGCTTGTACGCCTGCCGTTGTATTACAAACTGTCAGCGGGTGATCAGAACAAAGTCATAGAAAAAACTCTTGAATTCTTCGCCTGAGTACTAGTCACAGTTGATCGTCTCCTGTATCGCATACAGAGGACGATCTTTGCTCATATCGAATACGTTTCCGAGATATATCCCCATAAGTCCGAGGGTTGAAAGAATGGCTCCGCCGAAGAAGAATATCGCAGCAGCCACGGTCGTCCAACCTTCGGGATTGGCGTTATATACAAAGTATTGAACAAACGCATAGATAATGTATATAAATGAGAAAACCGCCGAGGCAACACCGATCCAGATCGATACGTAGAGAGGACGGTTTGAGTAGGTGGTTATGATA
>JAFZQP010000083.1 GCA_017620345.1 Lachnospiraceae bacterium | reverse complement strand
TAGATGATATCTCTCCCTGCCATATCGTTGAGTAACTGTCGAGATCATCATCGGTATATTCGAGATTTGATCCGCCGTTGCTGCCAAATCCGCCGGGGCCATCGCCGGGGCCGCCACCCGGTCCGCCACCGCCCGGAAATCCTTCTCCGGGTTCAAATCCTTCTCCGGGCTTGAATCCTTCCGGCATCTCTCCGTTTTTGAAATCAGGCTTTTCTCCATTTTCAAAATCCGGCATTTTCCCGTCTCCGAAGTCCGGCATATCTCCGTCTTCCTTCTCCCAATCCGGTTTCCAGTCCGGTTTTCTCTTATCGGACGGTCCGTCACCGAAGTCCATGTTCTCCGGTTTATAGAGGTTTCCCGACTTCGTTCCGTAGTTGCGGAGCATGAAGCTGTCCTCTACTCCTTCAAGAGCAAGATATACACCGAAGTATTCACCGTTAACGCTTATCTTCGAATAATTGTAAAGCGAAGCATCGGCGCCCAGATACGCATACATATCGTAAATGACTGCTTCATTCATATTCGTCGCATCGGCGTAATTGTTGTTGAGTACCAGCTTGTCAAGTCCGTAACATGTCTGTCCTTCTACGAACTCATCGAACTTGAGCTTGAAACTGTATCTGTCAGTCGTGTCATCCTTGGCTATGTTCGTAAGGGAAGTGTTGCCTTTTGCCCTGATCCCGACATTACTGAATCGCTCTCCGTTTATGATGACATCACACTCGTAGTATTCCTCTTTTATCGCATTGTCGAGCAGCTCCTGCCATTTATCATCATCCATTATGATATCCACGGTCATGATCTCGGAAGTATCAAACAGTTTCGACTCATACTCCTGTGTTACGCCCGTATCTCCCGCTGCTTCCTTTATCGCTGCTCCGAGTGCGGTTTTGTCAAGGCCGTACAATCCCTTTGCTGCTGCCGATACGGTCATGACCGCCGCAAGTGCGATAGCGACCAGCGCGTATATGATTTTTCCTATATGCTTATTCTCTGTCATATCAGCCTGTATATTCTCCGTTATAGCTTACAAGTGTTGCATTGCTGACACCTGCGATCTCATTTATCCTGTTGACAAATGCGGTTTCGTTATCCTTGAGCTTTATCTGTGCGGTAAGTTCTATGCCCGATGAATTAACGGTCTTAGCCTTTGTTATGAACTTTGATACCGAGGATCTTACGGAACTTACCGCATTCTCCTCTGCCGCCTCGTTCTCACAGTTGATTATGAGTATGTACGGCATTCCTATCTGCTTACGGTTTGCAAAGATCATAAGTATCACACCGATGAACACTGAACCTATAAGTGCAAGAGGTATCATCCCGGCGCCGATAACAATACCTACGGCTATCGACCAGAACAGGAATACTATCTCCATCGGATCCTTTATCGCCGCACGGAATCTTACGATGGATAATGCACCGACCATGCCGAGTGACAGTACTACGTTGGATGTTACCGCAATGATGACCAGTGTCGTGACCAGACACAGTCCGATCAGTGTCAGCGAAAATCCCGGGCTGTACATGATCCCCGTGAACGTCTTCCTGTACACCCAGAAGATGAACAGGCTGATGATCACCGCAAATACCATTGCGATCGCCACATCAGCGGGTGTGAACGATTCGATACTCTCCAAAAAACTTGACTTGAACACATCTGAAAAACTCATTTCCTACCTCCGTTATCAGCCGAACTTCCGGCATGCTTCATATTTTGAAAAACTCTGTTGCCTTATATTTCCTTCATTGACTATGCATGAGATGATATTGGGGAGAAAATCATCATATTTGACTTCCATTATCATCATCTGTGCATCATCAGTTGCAGGTACCTCGTGAATGTCTTCGATGTAATTCCTGGAAAACATCGTTGTCCTTATGCCAAAATCAAATGTTACGCGTACGTTTCCCGGTCTGTATATATACGGCTCTCTTCTGTAACTGACAAGGACCTTCGGCCGCAGCTGCTGCATCGTCATCTCGCTATACAGCTCCCTGACAAGTCCCGCCTTATGTTCTTTCATGAAGGCCGTATCACCGCTTAATATATCGCACAACTCATCTTTTGTAAGTGAGCATTCCACCTTCTTGCACAGGTCGTTGATCTTCTGTTTTTTCTCAAGAGTGATGTAACTGAGATCATCGTTGTAATACCTGATCCTGAACTTTTCCCTGCGGCTCGTTCCTATGACCTTCTCGACAAGTGCCTTGTTATCGATATTGTCGAAATAAATACTCCTGATCAGATATGTTCCGTCATCACCCGTATGCGGATCGCTGTCGCATATCGCCCGGAGCCTTTGTCTGATGCACAGGTACTCGCCGTAACCAACTTCATACTTCAGTTCGTGCCTGAAACGTGTTTCATATCCCATATCGTTCTTCCTTTTTAAATATACTCATCGCGCGGATGTGCGCCTCACATCGGACATGATAAAGTGAAAATATGTCCTAATTGTGTTCAAATAATGTAAAAAATATGTTTATCACAAATGCACCAACAAATGATATAATATAGATAGGGTGAGGAGGTGGTCTGTATGAATAAACGTATCATAGCGCTGATCGTTGCGATCATGGTTGTCGCTATAGCGATAGGAGTTGTGCTCGTTGGAAAGCAACTGGCACGTATCCCGGATAACAGTGCAGACACCATCGGAAACACCTCGGGTAATCTCAACAACAAAGGGCTGTTCTGCGAGGATGACGGCTACATCTACTTTGCAAATCTCGAAGATTCACACTGTCTGTACAGGATGCGCACAGACTGTTCCAATCCCGAAAAGGTTTTGGACATTCCGGTCTCATATATCAATTCCGCCGGAGATTATATCTATTTCTATTTCGATGATCCGGGCGGCAGCAAGTTCATGGGTGTTGCGGGCCGAATGAGCGGTGTATTCCGTCTCAAGAAGGGGGAGACTGATTTTGTCTGTCTCGACAAGTGTACGTCGGGAGTGCTCAATCTCGTGGGAAGCACTCTCTACTACGAACACTACGACAACACTAACGGAATGCAGCTGTATCACTGCTCTCTTGACGGCAAAGACAAAGGCCTTGCTGTTGACGAGATAATCAATCCCGCATGCGTGATAAACGGCAACATATATTTTTGTGAACAGGATTCGATGAAGCTCAAGATATACCGACCCGGCGACACATCAACCCGTGTGTTCATGGATATGGCGGTGTACAATCCGGTACTTAACGGAAGTGATATATACTTCATGAACATGAATGACAATTACTGTCTGTACAGATACTCTCTTTCTGACGCAAGTCTTACCAAAGTCACGAACGAGCGCGTGGATACTTTCAACGTGTACGGAAATGTTATCTTCTATCAGAGAAATCAGAACCCGGCTCTTATAAGAGTCGAGACCGACGGCAGCAACCAGGTCGTCGTGGCTACCGGTAACTTCGAAAACATCAACTGCACGAGCATGTATACGTTCTATTCGCCCTTCAAGGAAGATGCGCTGTACGTGACATATACATTCGGCGGTAATGGCGAATCATCAAGATTTGTCCCCTGATGCGGTAAGTTCATCGAGCATCTGCGTTATCGTCTTTCTCGTTATGGGATGCATTGCATATGGCGCTATCTCTTTCATAGGTGCCAGAACAAATTCCCTGTTTGCCATATCCGGATGCGGTATAACAAGATCGTCATCGCACATGATCAGATCATCATAGAACAGTATATCCATATCAAGAGTCCTGGGTCCCCAGTGCTCTTTTCTTACACGCTTTGCCGCTTTTTCGGCATCATGGATAAGATCCAGCAGTTCATGCGGTCCATGTGTCGTCTCGAGGCATACAGCACCGTTTATAAAATCATCCTGGTCGGTATTGCCGTACGGTTTGGTCTTGATAAGTTTTGAAACACACATTATACGCACCCCCTGATCCTTTTTGATAAATTTGATACCGTCTTCTATGTGCTTCTTCTTGTCTCCCATGTTCGATCCGACTGACAGATACACCCTGTGCCATTTGCGCGATACGGATATGCTGACACATTCAAGCGGCAGGCCTATCGGGGCCCACGGTTTCTTGATCGTAACTTCGACCTCGCGGACAACATCATATTCGGCAAGTATCTTATCCGCAATAGCGCATGCAACAGTCTCTATCAGTCTGCAGCGGTTGTTCTTCATCCATTTGGTGATCTTTGCACACACCTCGGCATAATCGACCGAGAGATGAAGATCATCGCTTTTTCCGGCAGCTGAAATATCAAAATACAGATCGGCGCATACAAGGAATTTCTGTCCGAGATTGACTTCTTCCTCAAACACACCGTGATTTGCAAATACTTCCAGGTCTCTAATGCTGATATGATCCATCTTCCACCCCGCTTATTGTCTCTGTCATCCTAATAGCCTGTATATTCTCCAAAACATCATGAACACGTACTATAGCGACTCCTGCAAGTGTTGCCAGAACCGTTGTGGCAAGTGTTCCTGCAAGTCTCTTATCCTCGGGGACTCCAAGAACATTTCCGATCATGGACTTGCGCGAAGTCCCGAGAAGGATCGGATACCCGATCTGTGTTATTATCGGAAGCTCATTCATAATGCGTAAGTTATCTTCATCTGTCTTACCGAAGCCGATACCCGGATCGACTATTATCTTATCCTCATCTATACCCGCTTCCCTGACCGATTCTGCCATTTCTATAAGTGCTTCTCCGAGCGGGTTAACATAACTATGGTCATATGTCAGGACTAAAACGCTTTTATGGTCCTTTACGACCGTAAGCATCTTGTCATCAATTCCAAGTCCCGCAACCGTATTAACGATATCCGCCCCGGCTGCGAGCGCTGCAGCCGCAACCTCAGCCTTGGTCGTGTCGATCGATATGGGAATGTCCGAAACAGCACGGAGTCCCTTTATCACCGGAATGACCCTTTCCATCTCCTCGCCTGCCTCAACAGGAACAAAGCCGGGTCTTGTTGACTCTCCTCCTATATCGATTATCGCTGCCCCATCTTTTATCATTTTAAGGGCATGTTCGACTGCAGTTTCCGGAGTATTATGTAAACCGCCGTCCCAAAATGAGTCCGGTGTTACATTCAGTATACCCATAACATATGTTGTCTTTTTCAGATCAAATTCCGTGTTTCTTATCTTCATACCTTTCATCCTAGTACTTTATTTCCATAACAAGTTTTTCAGGCGGTTTGTGGCAGCTGTCTGTTACCTTGCACATATAACATTTACGCGATGCCTTATCGGCGCGGTACAGAATCCCAGCAAGATCTGCATCATCCCTGACTGCTTCGTTGCCGTGATTCAATATGGCGACCACGATCTCGTCGATCTCATCTTCCGTATATCCGCATTCACTTAATATGGACGGTGCGATAGCTGCGCTCGCAAGTTCATGTTCGATATCATTCTTATACTGTTCGCCCCTTCCGATATCATGAAGAAGCGCAGCCGCATATATGATATCGCGTTCTTTATCTATCCCCTCATCCTGTGCGATAATGGTTGCGATCCTCGCCACGTCGAGAAAATGATCGATATCATGATGACAGAATATCCTGTCTGTTTCAAGTTCTTCTATTTCATGAACGAGCTTTTTGAAGCCGTCATTTTTTATGATCCTGTTTACTCTTTCCATTTGTCGTTACACTCACGAAAAATCGCTAAATATGAAAGTGATCCGCATGCTATGACCATGCTTTTATCCAATCCCTTGCATGCCTGTACCGCAAGCTCATATGCTTCCTCTATTGTTTCACATGCGGTGACATTTTCGCAAAAGTGTCCCGCTACCGCAGCCAGATCTTTTGCCGGAAGTGCGCGCGGATTGTCAGGTGTGCTCACGGTTATCGTCCTATATGCAAGGCCTGCAAGCTGCGCCGCAACTTTCTCATATTCCTTATCACGGAACATTCCGATCACAAGTATGATCCTGTAACCTGCAAACCTGTCTTCAAGCGTAGCCCTAAGTTTTGCCGCGGCATCCGCATTATGTGCTCCGTCAACGATCACTGTCGGATCATCACATATCATCTCAAATCTGTACGGCCATCTTACCTTCGCAAGCCCGGAATAAAGATCATCGCCGTCAAATCTGCATCCCGGTATAAGACCCCCGCGGCTTATAACCTCAAGAGTCCGCAGTGCAACACCCGCGTTTTCAGCCTGAAATGTTCCGGAGAGCGCAACCCTTATATCCTTAAATTCTTCAAAGTTGATGATCTCCCCCGTCGGATGATCGTGCACCATACTGATCTTTTGAGGATCCACGGTATACAGCCTGCTTCCGGTCATGCTGCATTGCTGCCTGATCACTTCCGTTGCCTCCGGTGAAGCATCAAGTGCGATCACGGGACAGTCCGATGTGATGATCCCTGCCTTGGCCTTTGCGATATCCGCCAGCGTGTTGCCAAGGTACTGCATATGGTCATAGGATATCGAAGTGATCACACAGCATATCTTGTTTTTTACAACATTGGTGGCATCTTCCGCTCCGCCCATTCCGGTCTCGAGTACCACAACGTCGCAATTTTTTTTCTGAAAATATGAGAGCGCAACAGCAGTCTCCAGTTCAAACTGCGTAGCACCCTCACCTGTATTCTTTCTCAGTATTTCATTTGCCGCCGCAACACAGCCTACAGCAACGGCATAATCATCATTGGAAATGATCTCTCCGTCTATTGCATAATGATCCTTGATACCGCACAGCGCCGGTGAATAGTACATTCCGACACGAATATGTGCGCCCGTAAGCGCAGATGCGATCATCGCCGCTGTACTTCCTTTTCCGTTAGTCCCCGCTATATGGATAAAGGAAAGATCATCCTGCGGATCACCCATGATACCGCACAGTGCCTGTATACGCGCAAGTCCCGGTCTGCTCCCGAGACAGGCAGAGCTTTCAATATACCTGCAGACGGATGCATAGTCATTCACATCATTCAATGCCATCGGTCTCTTCAAGAACATCCGAGTTAAGGCTCAGTGTTGTAAGAGTCCTTCTCTTCATCCTCATCTTCTCTGATTTTTCAAGGATAAAGTTCTTGATCTGTTCGGAATGACGCACGTGGCTGATCTTCAGAACCTTGTCGGTTGTGTCGGAAGTATAACATACGACCGTTCCGAGTCCCGCCATCTTCTCCATCAGCGTCTTTTCCAACTGCACATCAACTATCTTGTACATATAGCAGTCATTGATCACTGTCTTGAAAAATCCCGACTGCGTCGTAAGAATGTCATCCTTAAGGATATATTTTGTAAAAGTGAACGGAAGCCCGAAAAAGAGCCATCTCTTGCGTTCCGTGAACACCGGTGTTTCATCCTGGTATCTGATCTCGGGATCAAGAACCTCTCTTGCTTCTTCAATGATATTCTTCTCTTCTGCCATGACCGTTCTCCTATCTTCTGTAGTGATCAAAACATCTGATCAAAATATACCATCATTCATAAGATACTGCAAGATATGGGACAGTTCTTCTGTCTTACGGTCTTGAGTATGTTTCTTCGCAGTACTTGCATCTGTATGTTTCGTTCTCAGGGTCTGTGAGCACGAATATATGATCAAGTTCCTGCTCAATGCTCGTGATACATCTTGGGTTCTTACACTTGATGATGTTCTTTATCTGCTTAGGAAGATGGAGCCGTTTTTTCTCTACTATCTCACCATCCTTGATCACATTGACTGTGATCTTATGATCTATGAAGCCGAGGACATCAAGGTCAAGCATATCTATGCTGCACTCAACCTTGAGTATATCTTTCTTGCCCATCTTGCCGCTCCTGGCGTTCATGATCATGGCGACCGTACAGTCAAGCTCATCAAGTTTCAGATCATGGTATATCTGCAGACTCTCACCTGCGTTCATGTGATCCAGAACAAATCCTTCTTCTATCTTACCGACGTTTAACATGGCAAACCTCCAATCATGAATTCGTTATCACCGCATCCGCTCTCATTTAATTTCAAGGAGCGTAAGTATCAGCGCCATCCTGATATACATGCCGTACCTTACCTGTTTGAAGTACATCGCGCGCTCGTCCTCATCGACTTCAACCGATATCTCATTTACCCTCGGCAGCGGATGCAGGACCATCATTTCCTTTTTGGCAAGCGCCATCTTGTCTTTGTTCAGTATATAAAAATCCTTGAGTCGTACATAATCTTCCTCGTTGAAGAACCTCTCACGCTGTACCCTTGTCATGTAGAGTATGTCGAGCTCCGGCATTACGTCGTCAAGCTTTATCACTTCCTTGAATTCAATGTTGTTCCTTATCAGAACATCCTCCCTTATGTAGTCCGGGATGCGCAGCTCAGGCGGCGATATGAACACGAACTTTACATTCTCATATCGTATGAGTGCATTGATCAGCGAATGGACGGTACGTCCGAACTTCAGGTCTCCACACAGCCCTATCGTCATGTTGGAAAGAGATCCTTTAAGAGATCTTATGGTCATCAGATCCGTAAGTGTCTGAGTAGGATGCTGATGTCCTCCGTCCCCTGCATTGATGACAGGTATCCATGACTTGGAGGCCGCTACCATCGGCGCACCTTCCTTCGGATGGCGCATCGCACATATATCGGCGTAGCTTGAAATGATCCTGATCGTATCGGATACGCTCTCTCCTTTTGCCGCACTCGATGAGTCTGCCGAAGCAAAGCCCAGGACGTTTCCTCCGAGACGAAGCATCGCAGATTCGAACGACAGTCTTGTTCTTGTCGACGGCTCGTAGAAACACGTCGCCAGAATCCTGCCGTCGCATTTGTGCGCGTATTTGGCGGGATCTTTTTCGATATCGACCGCCAGATCCATAAGTTGTTCCAGTTCTTCCACGGAAAAGTCCATGGGGCTCATTAAGTGGCGCATAAGTATTCCTCCATCTGCATTTCAAAAAAAGAGCTTCCCTTTCGGGAAACTCTGAATGATCATTTATAAGTCAAAAGATCTGACACTGTTTTTCTCTTTGGCATTTCAGGTGATTCGTCAGGATGTCCGATACATATCACGTTAACAAGTTCCTGATTCTCGGGAATCTCGAGCACATCGGAAAGTGTGTCATCAAATATTCCCATTATAACGGTTCCGAGTCCGTATTCATGAGCCGCAAGGCAGAACGTCTGGGATGCGATACCTGCATCGAACATCTGCCACGTATCTTTGCGGGATGTCGTAAACGAACCGTCCTTTTCATAACCGCATCTGCCCTTTATGACCGTAACGGCAATGAGCATAGGTGCGGATTCCATTGTGCCGGCATTATAGGTAAAACCTGTGGTACATTCCTTCGCTATCTTATCCTTGAGAGCAGGATCCTCGATGGCGATATACCTGACGATCTGCGTATTCTTCCATGAAGGTGAATACGAAGCCGCCTCGACGATCTTCTCGAGAGTGGCATGATCAACAGGCTCTTTTGTAAACTTACGTATGCTTCTTCTTGTACGGATGTTCTCTAATGCGTCCATTTTTCCCTCCCGAGTCAAAATCAATGCCAAAACCGCTTATTTAGTTCCGACTGAAAAATATAATACAATATCTTGTTGTTAATTGCAACGTTATATTTATCTTACCTGTCCGTCGCCGTAAACTTTGTATTTATATGACGTAAGCTCACGCAGCCCCATCGGTCCTCTTGCATGAAGCTTCTGAGTGCTTATGCCGATCTCGGCTCCGAAGCCGAATTCAAAGCCGTCGGTAAACCTCGTGCTGGCATTGACATATACGCACGCACTGTCAACTCCGTTTAAGAACTTCTCGGCATTCTCCGTGTTCTTCGTGATGATGGCTTCCGAATGATGCGTCGTATATTTATTGATATGTTCGATCGCTTCATCAACACCGGATACTATCTGGAGCGATATCACCGGACCAAGGAACTCCGTCGCGTAATCCTCTTCGGTAGCAGGTTTCATATCGTCCGCCGAACCCGGAGCAAGCATGAATGCTTTCTGTCCCGCACGTATCTCGATATCTTTTGCCTTAAGGCTTTCGCATATCCTCGGGATAGCAACGGATGCGATATTTTCATGTATCAGAAGGGATTCACATGCATTGCACACTCCCATTCTCTGCGTCTTTGCGTTGAATATTATGTCAACCGCCATATCAATATCAGCCGATTCGTCCACAAATATATGACAGTTCCCTGTTCCGGTCTCGATTACGGGGATAGTGGAATTTTCCACGACATTTCTGATAAGCCCCGCACCGCCGCGCGGTATCAGCAGATCTATATACTGGTCAAGCTTCATCATATCACTTGCGACTGCCCTTGACGTATCAGTTACGAGCTGAACTGCATCCGGAGTTATGTTAACCGACTCCAGGGCTCCACGAATGGTCTCAATGATCACAGTGTTTGAGTATATCGCATCGCTTCCTCCCCTGAGTATCACGGCATTACCGGTGGCAAAGCAAAGTGAGAACGCATCGCTTGTCACGTTCGGTCTTGATTCGTAGATTATTCCTATGACTCCCATCGGAACCCTGACTTTTTCTATGCGAAGACCGTTAGGCCGCACAAATTCTTCAAGCACATCCCCTATAGGATCGTCAAGATCCGCCACCTGCCTTACGGACAGTGCCATATCGCCTATCCGTTTCTCATCGAGTCTCAGGCGGTCCAGCATAGCGTCCGATGTTCCGCGCTGTTTTGCATTTTCTATATCCTTTTCGTTCTCACGTATCAGGATATCCGCATTTTTCTCAAGCGCTGCAGCAACGGCAAACAGCCCTTCTCTCTTTTTTTCATGCGAAAAAGACTGCAGTACGTAGGCTGCGGTCCTCGCTCTTTTTCCTGTATCGATCAGATCAAACTTCTTTTCCATCTGCTGTGTTCTCTTCCATATTTTCAGTTTTTATCACCAGTTCGGGTGGCAGATATTTAAGCAGCATCCGGCATATTGATTGCTCGGTTATCGGCTTTGCGATAAAATCGGCAAATCCCTGCCTCAGATAGAATTCCCTCGCATCATTGACTGCGTTTGCGGTAAGCATTATGACCGGCGTATCCTGGCATTTGTGGTTGATCATCTGCATCTTCCTGAGCGTCTCAACCCCATCCATTCCCGGCATCCTGTGATCGAGGAATATAACATCAAAATGTTCTCGGCCCACAAAATCAAGACACTCGTCCCCGCTTGTTCCAGTAACGATGTCCGCCTTCGTATCCCGAAGCAGAGCCTTGGCGACAATAAGGTTAGTCTTGCTGTCATCGATAACGAGCACTCTCGCATCAGGACACTCAAATCCCAGACCGACATGTGCTCTTACTACTCCGCGCTTACGGATTTCACCGATGTTCTCTCCGGCCTTTGAACGTATGAACTGCGGGATTATAACGGTAAATACCGATCCCTTACCGTACTCTGAGTAAACCTTGATCTCGCCTCCCATAAGATCGATGAGTCTCTTGGTTATGTTCATCCCGAGTCCCGTTCCCTCAACGGATCTGTTCAGTCTCTCATCGAGCCGGACGAACAGTTCAAACATTTTGTCTATCTCATCCTTTTTGATACCTATTCCGGTATCTTCAACGGAAAAGATAAGATTACCCTTTTCTTCAGTTATCTTCTCAAATCTCGCACGCAGCGTTACGCTTCCCTCTCGCGTATATTTAAACGCATTTGACAGTATGTTCGTTGCAACCTGACGGATCCTGAGCGCATCACCGTACAGTATCGCAGGAATATTCCCGGCGATATCCGTAATGAATTTGAGGTTCTTCTCGTCTCCCTTATGTTCGAATACCATGATGATATCGCTGAAGAATTCATCAACCCTGTACTCCACGTTCGACAGCGTGACCTTACCGGATTCGATCTTGGAAAAATCAAGTATGCCGTTGATCAGGTCGAGCAGCTGGTCCGCAGAGTTCTGTATATTGCTTGCGTACTCGAGGAGTTTGGGATCATCATAATCCCTCATGATGACCTCGCTCATTCCCTGTACAACATTGATAGGCGTGCGGATCTCATGCGATACGTTTGCGAGAAAATCTGACTTGGCTTTGTTTGCCGCATCGGCCGCGATACGAAGCTCATCCATCTTCTTTATCTGCTGCCTTGCATCCGTTATGTCAAAGAATATGATCGAATAACCTATGAAATTGGACTGAAGTCCGCTCCTTGCATACAGTTCGTTGATATGAACGTTATAAAATCTTCCGTCTATCTCAACTTCATTATTGTCCTTATTATCAAACAGTTCATAAAACTGTTCGTTCGGGACAAGTTCACCGAAAGCCGTCCTTGCAAGTTCCGGGAAAAGATTTATAGCCGCTCTGTTTGCCTCCTGGAACCCTCTTCTGTAATCCAGTACGACTATCGCATCCTCAAGATCGGTAAGAATATTCTCATGCGCTGTTTCAACAACGTCGAACACTCGCCTGAATATAAGGTTTGCACAGAATATGAGTATACCTACTGCGCCACCGAGCGGTGCGGGATCATACCCGTCGATCATGTTGCAGACGCCTGCGATATAGAATATGAGCGGAACCGCATTACTTATCAAAAGAAGGCGGTAGTTAACCTTCATGTTGGGATCGCTCGTCCGCAGTGCAAATACGGATGCAACTACCAGACCTCCTACGAGTTCCGCATATATCGTGACCATAAATATGATATATAAAAATCCCTTGGTCAGGACGACATGCGGGAACACTCCCGTATCCACAAACTCAACGTTCTTGTAATAGAACGGAACATACTCATAACACCACACGCTCGCTAGTACGAGTACATCCACAGCAAGCATCAGTATCTTTAACCATCGAAGCACAGTGACCCTGCAGTACCTGAACACGAAGAGCATCGACATCGTGGCTATGAATGCCGTACCGATATACTCAAGTTTCAGCGCGATCATAACCTCATCGAGGTTTTTGCTCGTCATCTCCAGATAATATCCCGCATTCTGGATGAACGCACAAAAACAACCGACCATGATCAGCTTGGTTACTTCCGAACCCTTCTGAATGATCAGTACCGCTGCGCTTACCAGGCAGAATACTATAGCTATGATTTGTAATGTTAACAGTATGGTGTACATTTGTGGTCCCTAAAAATTTCTCAGCCGTGTCAGGATTACTTCGTAATCCTGACATAGAATACCATAAGCCGGGTTCTGTACGGGAAATCCCGCGACAATCATCTATCTAGGATCGCCGTTACCGACGACCTCAAGCGACCTACCCGAAACACGGCGGGCAACCGTATAGTTTCTTCTTGGTCTTGCTTCGGATGGGGTTTACACTGCCCCGCGTGTTACCACCCGGGCGGTAGTCTCTTACACTGCCATTTCACCCTTACCTGAACAAGGCGCTCAGGCGGTATATTTTCTGTTGCACTTTCCTTAGAGTCACCTCCACCGGACGTTATCCGGCATCCTGCCCTGCGAAGCCCGGACTTTCCTCTGTATTTCAAGCGATTGTCTGGTATTCTATGTCAGGATCGCGAAGCGATCCTGACACGCATTAAACATTAAATATCGATCCACCCACGAACTCTCTTACGAGCGAGTTGTTCGGCAGTCCCTCGCTGGTCATGCCGAGGAAGTAATCAAGAAACTTGAGCAGTCTCTTGGCTTCGTAGTACTGCGGATCCTCTTTGCTTATTCCGAACAGCAACGGCTCGGCGTAGAGTTTTAAAACAGCAAGTTCATATATGAGTGCCGAATTGAATACGGCATCCGCATCTTCCTGGAACGGGAAAATGTATTTTTCCTCACCGCGTCTTACGCTGTGCCACATATTAAGTGTTCCCGATGCGCTCGTTCCGCGTGTCCTGTTATCACGGACCATCCTTCGAAGGAGTCTGACATCGGTCGTTGCTATCCTGTTATGTTCATCGACATTAAGTGCCGTGAGTGCCGATATGTATATTTTGTACTTGCTCTCTGCCGGAAGCGCATATGACATTTTCTCATTAAGTCCGTGGATACCTTCAATGACAAGAATGTCATTTTCATCAAGTCTCTTGTAATCGCCCTTGTATTCACGCATTCCGGTCTTAAAGTTAAACGACGGAAGTTCTACCGTTTCTCCCGCCAGAAGATCGAGCATATCCTTGTTGAACTGTTCGACATCGATCGCTTCGAGACATTCAAAATTGTATTCTCCATTCTCATCCTTCGGCGTGTCATCCCTGTTCTTAAAATAGTTATCCAATGCTATCGGATGCGGCCTCAGCCCAAGTGCGCGAAGCTGTATCGACAGTCTGTAAGAAAATGATGTCTTGCCCGATGATGACGGGCCCGCTATCATAATGAACTTTCTGCCGCCCTTTGCAACAATATCCTTGGCGATCTCAGCTATCTTACTCTCCATGTATGCTTCCTGAAGGAGCACAACATCCTGTACGCCTTCATCACATATCATCTCGTTAAGGTCACCGACATCCTCGATGCCTATGCTTGCGCCCCAGTTGCTCGTATCCTGCAGCGTCTTCTGAAGCTTGGGGGATTCCGTCTTGGGCGGAACAACATTGGGTGAATGTCTTGAAGGAAGCTGGAGTATTATACCCTCATCATATGAATAAAGATCATACTGGGTTATATAACCGGTGGAAGGGACCATGTAACCGTAGTAATAATCTTTGTAATCACCTATAGAATAGACGTTGACCTTGGACGCGCGTCTGAACTTGAACAGTTTGACTTTGTCCTCCATACCCGCTTCGGCAAAGATCTTGCGTGCCTCCTCAACGGAATATGATGTTTTCCATATCGGGATATTCTGAGAGATCAGTTCGTCCATCCTGGCATGAACGCTTCGGAGGAACTGCTCGGTAGGCTCTATGTCAATGAGTTTGCACAGAAGTCCTCTTCCGACCGTATACTGCGCAACCAGATGATTTTTATTATCGGCTCCGATCACATCATGTACAGCCTTTACAAGCAGAAATGTTGCACTTCGCCTGTAAGTCTCCATTCCGATCTTCTCAGCTATCGTGATGAACTCGATCGTACAGTCACTCGACAGGATCTTGTGGAGTTCGCGCAGTCTTCCGTCTACCGACACGAGTACGATCCTGGCATCATAATCCTTCTGAAAATCCTTTACGATCTGTTCGTAGGTCGTACCTGCTTCATACTCATATTCATTGTTGTGGATCGTAACCGTAACAGTTCTCATAACAACTCCCCCTTTCCATGGACGTCCATTCTGTTGGTTCAGTTTATTTCTCGGCTTGCCTCAAACAGTCCGGGTTCGGACACAAGCGTGAGTGCATCGTTGTTTAGCGCCAGATCCGTCTTGACCTCTTCCATCCTCACGAACACATGCGGTATTTCTTCGTTCTCGGAAAGTTCAATAAGAAGATCCGAACAGTACTGCTTCTCACGAAGAAGGAACTCATGCAACACGGGATTTTCCTCACGGAGAAGTATCTTGCCATAGCGAAAATATATTTCCTTATCCCAGTCCATCTGACCCGGAACAGCCTTGATGACCGGGTAGAACTTGTCTTCCTCGCTCACCATGTCCTCACTGATGATCCTGAAACGGTTATCCTGCAGAAAATGCCGAAGAGCTGCAACTTCCGATTGAGGTTCCATGATAAGTTCCGAAACGCTGCGCAGTACATCCCCGCCTTCGGTCAGTATCCTGATCATGAGCCTTCCGCCCATTCCCGCTATCACTATGGACTTTGCCTCACCGGGCTCTATCACCGACAGCCCGTCTCCCTGCCTGACCTCGATACGGCCACCGAGTTCAACATCTTCGATGTTTTCTCTTGCCCGCAATATTGGCCCCGAATTGATATCACAGGCGATGATCCGGGGACTGATATTTTCTTTTGCAAGATATATCGGCAGATACGCATGATCACATCCTATATCGGCAACCGTCAGTCCCGGAGTGATCATGCCCGCAACAGTTTTTAATCTGTCTGATAACAATGCCATATATTAATCCAGATAATCGCGAAGCTTCTTGGAACGTGACGGATGGCGAAGCTTCCTGAGTGCCTTTGCCTCGATCTGTCTGATACGCTCACGTGTTACGTTAAATTCCTTACCCACTTCTTCAAGTGTGCGCGCTCTTCCGTCATCAAGTCCGAAGCGAAGGCGAAGTACCTTCTGCTCCCTGTCGGTAAGCGTATCAAGTACCTCCACGAGTTGCTCTTTAAGAAGCGTGAATGCCGCTGCTTCCGCAGGGACGGGTACATTATCATCCTGTATAAAATCGCCCAGATGGCTGTCTTCTTCCTCGCCTATAGGTGTCTCAAGCGACACAGGCTCCTGAGAAATCTTCAGTATCTCTCTTACGCGCTCGACCGGAAGGTTCATCTCTTCCGCGATCTCCTCCGGGGTTGGCTCACGGCCGAGTTCCTGCAGGAGCTGGCGGCTGACTCTGATCAGCTTGTTGATCGTCTCAACCATATGAACCGGTATCCTGATCGTTCTTGCCTGATCGGCTATGGCTCTTGTGATGGCCTGACGGATCCACCATGTCGCATATGTACTGAATTTGTATCCCTTTGTATAATCAAACTTCTCAACAGCCTTGATAAGACCGAGATTTCCCTCCTGGATCAGATCGAGGAACAGCATTCCGCGGCCCACATAACGCTTCGCGATGGATACGACAAGTCGCAGATTGGCTTCGGCAAGACGCTTCTTGGCAACCTCATCCCCGTCTTCCATACGCTTTGCAAGCTCTATCTCTTCCTCGGCCGTAAGGAGCGGAACCTTACCTATCTCCTTGAGATACATGCGCACCGGATCCTCGATGGAAACACCATCGGGAACGGACAGATCGATATTCTCGACATCGACTTCTTCCTCTTCGGACAGGTCGATCTCATCATCGGGAACATCCTCTTCCTCTTCTTCGACGATACGCAGAAGGTCTATCCCGTTCTGCTCAAGGAACTCGTAGATCCTGTCGAAGTTATCCTCGGTGAGTTCATACTCACTGAAGAAATCCGCTATCTCCGACGGCTCGAGCACGTTCTTTTTCTTCTTGGCAAATCCTTTGAGTTGAGCTAAGCGCTCCTCAAATTTCTTTTGCATTTCGTCTTCCATTTTTTCCATGTTCTCCTCTTTCCTGTTTTTCATTTATTCTATCTCCTGTAGATCGATCCTGACTTTTTCGAGTTGTTCAAGTTCGCTGCGTATTCTTTTTATATCGTTAAAATCATTGCTTTCTCTGTCCTGCCTCGTAAGCGACAGCCTTTTTATATTGAGCATCAGATCCTTGAGCGCCGCTTCCTTCATTGCCGGACTGTCAAGATTTCCGACGTTCTGGTGAAAAGCTTCTGCGATCTGCCGCTGCTGCTCTTCCTCCGGAAACATGCTTATGATCCCTGCAGGATCTC
>JAFZQP010000082.1 GCA_017620345.1 Lachnospiraceae bacterium | reverse complement strand
GGCATATATGGCTGCACACATCAAAGGGCTCTGCACAGGGAAAAGCTTAGGGATCAGTTCCGGGATGTATCGTTCAATGTATCCGACCACCGCAGGACACGGCTGTGAGATCCCTCCGGAAAAATCATGTTCCCTGATGTAATTGATATATCCCCATGTTGTTATATCCGCTCCGAAAGATACGTTGATCATGCGGCGTACGCCAAGGGCTTTAAGGCCGCCAAGCACTGAGGCATATTCATTCGGATAATTCGCCTGAAAAGCAGGTGCTATGAGAAGAGAAACAGCCTCACCGTTTTCCAGATCTTTAAAAAAATCTTCCGTATCATCCCTGAAGGCCCGTGCTTTGTGTTCGCAAACATCAAAACAGGCGCCGCAGGCGACGCACAGACTGCCATCGACCTCGATCTGGGAAATACCGCGCTCATCAGGCTGCGTGGAAACACAGGCACCGATACAGCTGCAGGCCCGGATGCATTTGTTGCATCCGATGCAGTTTTCATTCGTATATACAAGCCCCTTTTTCAATTACCGATCCTCCCGTATTTAAATTTATACTGACTGATTATATCACATTTTATCATTCTACTTCGTTTGAATACTCGTTGAATCCGTAGACTTATCGCGATATAATATGTCTATATATAGAAACGGAGGTGATTTCGATGTATTCATTACAAGAAACAATTCGTCCGTCAGCGGATCTTAGAAACCATTATAACGAAGTATCAAAACAATGCCGTGAGAATAATGAGGCTGTGATCATCACTGTAAATGGAAGAGGTGATACAGTTTCTATTGGCTATGAGGAATACAAGAGAATGAAGGCCAGAATAGAGCTTTTGGAAATACTGGCTGAAGCGGATGAGGATGTTAAATGCGGAAGGGTAGCTCCCATGAAGGATACCTTCGATGATTTACGAAGGATGCTCAGGGAGGGTCAGGCTTGAAGTATAGAGTTGAAAGAACGGATACGGCCGATTCCCTGATTCGCAAGATAGTATTGTTTATAGCAGAGAACTTTGGAAATGATGTGGCTCTTGAGAAATTAGATTATTTGGAAGAGGCTATTATGAATCTTGGTGATAACCCATACATCGGAGTAGAACCAAGATATAACGTATTGAAACGCCAGGGATATTTGGTGCTTATATTAGAAAAAGATCTTGTCTTTTATAAGGTTGGTGAAAAGAAAAAAACGGTTACGGTTTATACGGTTGTTGACCAGAGGCAAGATTACCTCAGTATAATAAGAGGATTGTAACGGCGAGATATTTGGATCAGTTTGAAACTATCCGGAACAAAAGGACAATAAAATGGGAACAGATGATTTTGTACCGTCAGGAGATGAAAGATACGCAACATGCCTGGATCCTCGGAGGGGCAACGCGTGCGGACATAGAAAAAGGTTGGATAAGTACGGGTGAAAGGTCTGACAGCTGATAACAAAATGATAGAGAAGCTTTTTTTTAAAATGCTTCCTGTTCAGATATTGATCTTTGCCATGGGGAGCGTCAATTCGATCGTTGACGGTGCCATGGCGGGACGTTTTATTGACTCATCGTCGGTGGGTGTTGTCGGTCTGTACTATTCCATGATCAACATCATCAACGCTTCAGGTGCGGTATTTCTCGGAGGCTCAGCGGTTCTGTGCGGAAGGTTCATGGGAAGGGGAGACATCGATAAGACAGAGGGTGTTTTTTCGCTCGACATGGCTCTGACTTTTATCATCGGAACCGTTCTTACTCTTATAAGTCTGGTGATTCCCGGACCACTGGCCACAGCTCTTGGAGCAAATGCGGAATTAAAGGGTGCCCTCGTTACATACATAATGTGGTATTCGATCGGGATACTGCCGATGCTTTTCTCACAGCAGATAGCTGCGTTCCTGCAACTCGAACGACAGGATAAGAGAGGATATATCGGTATCGCGGGAATGACGGCAACAAATATCATACTTGATATCGTCCTCGTTGCCGTGTTTAGGATGGGAATTTTCGGACTTGCGTTGGCAACATCCATTTCAAATATTGTTTATTTCCTGATCTTAACACCTTACTATCTGTCCGGAAGGTCGCAGCTTCATTTTGCGGCATCGAAGATACGCTGGAAGCTTGCTCCTGAGATGCTCAGGATCGGTTTTCCCGGGGCGCTTCTTGTTTTCTGTATGGGATTTCGAGGACTCGTCATTAACCGCATCCTGCTAAAGTATGCGGGCGGAGACGGACTTTCCGCCATGTCCGCGTTCAATATGATCCTTGGGATACTGATAGCTTTCTGCCTTGGTAACGGATCTGTTGTCCGGATGCTCGTCAGTGTTTTCTTCGGAGAGGAAGACAGGAATTCGATCTGGCAGCTTTTTTCGGTCCTTGAAAAAAAGGCAATGGCATTGTCGGCGCTTGTGGCGGCCATAGTCCTGATCCTGTCAAAGCCTGTAGCGGGGTTGTTTTTTTCGGATCCCGGTTCCAATGTTTACAGTCTTACATATAAGTTGTTCATGATCTATGCCCTATGCATTCCGATGGTCCTTATCTGTCAGGTTCAGACCAATTATCTTCAGGCTATGGGCCACGCAATGTTCGTCAATTTCGTATCCGTTTTTGACGGTTTCTTTGCTATGGTGATCCCGTCCCTTATCCTGGCACCGATCCTTGGAGCACTCGGAGTCTGGCTTGCCAATCCGATAGGGATAATCCTTACGATACTGACGGTCCCGTTATACCGTGTTATATATTTTAAACGCCTTCCTCAAAGAAAAGACGATCTTATGTTCTTTTTCGAGGATTTCGGAGTACCGCATGACGACTCGCTGTTCATCACGATACGTGATAACGATGAACTGTCGCATACTGCTGAGCGTGTGCAGCAGTTCTGTGAAGGACATGACATGGAAAAAAGGGCTGCATATTATTCGGCTTTATGCCTTGAGGAACTTGCGGGAAATGTTATCAAACATGGTTTTACTCCCGGAAAACGGGACCACTCGCTGAACGCTCTTGTCATAATCCGTAATAACAATGTTATACTGCGGATCAAGGATGACTGCGAACCGTTTGATATAAGACAGATCGCACAGATGGTCAGGCAGCAGAACGATCCGTCTGCAAATATCGGGATACGGATGGTATATAAGATCGCTGATGATGTGTCCTATCAGAATCTTCTCGGGCTCAATGTGCTTACGATACGTATACATGACCGGGATCTTTTGAGGCTTCAAAAGACGGATTTTCTGTTGGAAAAAACGCTTGCACGACTTGATCCCGATCTTCACGGAAGGTTTAACGATACGGTGTTCGTTGTACAGAAGATACTGTCCAGAT
This sequence comes from Lachnospiraceae bacterium, assembly GCA_017620345.1. The sequence goes on along the minus strand of JAFZQP010000082.1, from coordinate 7,289 downwards.
ACAGACTGTTGTTCCCGGAATATACCGATCATTCCGAACTTCACAGCATGACAGTTATAGACTGTTGCAACCGCATAATAGGGCTTGAACAGATCGCCAGGCTGAATGCGGATGAGATCTATATTCTTCTTGAGGCTTCTTACCTTCATGATACGGGAATGGGAATAAGCAGGAAAGATTACGATGAGTTCAAAGATATTTTTGGAGCGGCGTCATATTTTGATGAGCATCCGGATGCGGAAATCTGTGATTTTGTAAGGGATCGTCATAACGAATTCAGCGGGCTGTTCATTGAAAAGTATTCCGGGATGTTTGATTTTCCTTCTCCGGAGCATACATTCGCGATCAAACAGGTCGCAAGAGGGCATCGCAGGACGGACCTGTATGATGAGCATGAATATCCTTCCGATTACAGGCTTCCGAACGGGAATACAGTCTGCCTGCCGTATCTTGCGGCGCTTATCAGGATAGCTGATGAGATCGATGTTGTCGCTTCACGTAATCCGCTTGTCCTTTATGATATAGGACTTCTCACAGATAAGGACCAGATAGCGGAGAATAAGAAACTGGCTGCAGTAAGGGAAATGAAGATGACACCCGATGCATTCATACTGACCGCGGAAACGGACGATGAGGAGGTCGAAAAGAGTGTCGAAGAAATGGTCAGCAAGATGCAGAAGACGCTTGATCTTTGCAGAGATGTCGTTTCGCAAAGAACAGATTATACTATTTCGCAGAAGAAGGTAGTCCTTAAATGCAAAAGAAGTTAATGAGATTTCTGCTCGCAGGTTTCCTGTCGGTTTTTGTGCTGAGCGGATGTGATGATGAGTGGCTTGATGAGATCGACGATGAACTGATCGAAGAATCGGAAGACGGTCAGGAACATAAAGCAGAAAATGAGATGATGGATATAGAGCCTGTGGAGATCGGAAGCGATGCACGATCAGCGACCGTCATGATCTATATGAACGGGTCCGATCTTGAGACCAAGGCGGGAGAAGCCACCACTGATCTTGATGAGATGATCGAATCGGGCATTGGTGAGAATGTTAATGTCATTGTTCAGACTATGGGAACAAAAAAATGGCATGACTATGACATTTCTTCAAAAACATCCCAGATATACAAAGTAAACAGGGGCGAACTGGAACTTGTTAAGGATGACATGGGTCAGCTTGACTGTACAAAGGCTGACACATTGTCTGATTTTATCGATTTTGGGAAAAAAAATTACCCGGCTGACAGGTATATGCTGATCCTATGGGATCACGGCGGAGGCCCGGTATACGGATTCGGATACGATGAGTGGCAGGAAGATACGGAATCCCTGACTCTTGATGAGATACAGGAAGCACTTCGCAGAAACTCGGACATCGGATTTGATATGATAGGAATGGATTGCTGTATCATGGCTAATCTTGAAACCTGTTATGTGCTCGAGCCTTTCTGTAAGTATGCGGTATTGTCCGAGGATTTCGAATCGGGACTCGGATGGTCATATACCAACTGGATGAAGCTGTTTGAAGAAAATCCCGGGATATCCACGCCGTTGCTCGGGAAGAAGATCATAGACGGAATGATCGAAGCAAACGAAAACGATGATGAGGCCGGCGATTCATCGACAATGATCCTTGTGAATGAGAAAGCCGTACTGGATCTTATGAAGAAGTGGATGGAGTATGCCTATAAGAACTCGGACAGTCTTCTCGGGCTGAATTACAGTAAACCTCATATGGCCAAAGGAAGAGGGTTCATGGACACCTTTTTTGATTCGTGGGAAGAAGATGACAGCCAGGTGACGATGGACCAATACTATGTGAGCGACATGCTGTCCATTGTCGAGAGTGTAGGGAAGGAAGATCAGACCACAACAGATCTTCGAACAGCCCTGAAAGCATGCGCCGCATATTTCGGACATACCTCGGATAAAAATGAGCTCACAGGGCTGGCTGTATCGCTGCCGTACGGTGACAGGGATTTTTATGAACAGCTCTCAGACGTATACTCTAATTGCGGAATTGATAAAGAGTATGTCGACTGGCTCGAAAGATTCGTAAGTGCCGAAGGAAGCGGTGATTATTGCGACTACAGCGGTTTTGAGGATTCATGGTGCGGATGGCAGTCATACGAGCAGGGATGGAATTCATGCGAGCCGGATGAAGACTTTGAAGACTGGGAGTATGATTACGAAGAAAAACTCTGGTACCTTTATGAAGACGGTAATGTATATCTGTATGACGATGAATCGGATATGATGTTCTTCTATGATGAATATGAAGATCAGATATATTATTACGATGAAGAAGATGATGACTGGTACGTGGTTGAGGATGAATAAAACATATTGATACGAAAGAGGTAATGATATGTCAGATGTAAGTAAACAGAATTGGAAGCCGGGCAACATGTTATATCCGCTGCCGGCGGTCATGGTAAGCTGTAAGCCGGAAACCGGAAAGGCCAATATAATAACGGTCGCATGGGCCGGAACCATATGCTCGGAGCCTGCAATGGTATCCATTTCGGTCCGCCCCGAGAGGTATTCGCACGATATCATCAAGGAAAGCGGCGAGTTCGTGATAAACCTTGTCACGCGCAAACTTACGGAAGCCTGCGACTGGTGCGGCGTAAGGTCGGGAAGGGACTACGACAAGTTTGCAAAGATGCATCTTACCGAATACGTGTCGGAGTATATGAACACTCCGGCGATATCGGAAAGTCCTGTCAATATCTATTGCAGGGTCAAGGATATGATACCGCTCGGTTCGCATGATATGTTCATAGCAGATGTCGCCGGGATCACGGTAGACGGTTCATATATGGATGAGTCCGGAAGATTCGATCTTGGCGCCACGGATCTTATAGCATATTCTCACGGAGAGTATTTCACACTCGGAGAAAAGCTTGGGAAGTTCGGTTATTCGGTTAAGGGATCAAAGTGAGCGAAAATATGATATAATAATCCTTTAAACGCCTTATTACGTTGTATGAAGAATAAACAAAAGAGTCTTGCTTCAAGAATAGAGATCGTTGTGTTGCTTGCGGTACTGCTTGCCTCAGGTCTTGTTTGTGTTGTATCTGTCGTTCAGGCTGAGAACGCGATCAGAACATCCACACGCCAGAGGATGCTCGACATCGCAAACTGTGCGTCCGGTTCGGTAAACGGTGATGTATTAAAGAAGCTCACAAAAGAAGATCAGGATACGGCGGAATATAAGAGAGTATATGATTCGCTTGCGATCTTCAGGGATAATATTGAGACGGAGTATATATACGGGATCCGCAAAGAGGATGACGGAAGATTTACATTCACGGTAGATCCGGCACTTAATGACCCTGCTGAATTCGGAGCCGAAGTTGTAAAGACCGATGCGCTTATCAGGGCAAGTAATGGGATCGCTTCGGCAGATGAAAAACCGTATACGGACGAATGGGGAACATTCTACAGCGCATACAGTCCCGTTTTTGATTCCGCCGGTAATGTTGCGGGGATCATTGCGGTTGATTTTTCAAAGAAATGGTATGAAGGACAGCAGGCGGAACAGATAGGAAAGACCATTATACTGTATCTGGTCATTCTTGTCTTTACGCTTATGGTAGTAGGATTCATCTGTTTCCTTCAGATCAATTCGATCGTGGAGCCGATGGCGCAGATCACGAAGATCGCCAAACGCTATCAGGACGGGGACTATACGGGAAATCTTGAGGTGGACAGGGATGATGAACTCGGAGTACTGTCAAGGACCCTGCAGTCCATGGCTACGTCCCTTACCGAGCAGATCATGATCGCAGAGGCGGCTGATCGAGCCAAGGGTGATTTTCTTGCCAGCATGTCACATGAGATAAGGACTCCGATCAATGCCATGCTGGGCAATAATGAAATGATATTCAGGGAGAGCGAAGAGGCGGATATACGCAAGTATTCCGAAAACGTCAAGGCAGCAGGCGCACAGCTGCTCGGTCTTGTTGATGAGATACTGGCATATTCCAAGAATGGAGAAAAACAGACCGGCAGTAAGCCGCAGAAGGCAGAGAGAAAAAGAGAAAGATTTACGGCAAGTGATGCAAGGATCCTTGCGGTTGACGACAACTCAATGAATCTCCAGGTATTCCTGAATCTGGTCAAGAGGACCGGGATCATCGTGGATACGGCACTTAGCGGGGATGAGGGCCTCGCACTTGCCAAAGAGACTAAGTATGACGTTATCGTCCTCGATCATATGATGCCCGAAAAAGACGGCATAGAAACGCTGGCGCAGCTACGGGCCGACAAAGCGTGTATCAATGCATCAACCCCTGCTATATGTCTTACGGCAAATGCGGTTCCGGGGGCCAGAAAGATCTATATGGATGCCGGATTTGATGACTATCTGACGAAACCGGTTGATACCGATGAACTTGAAGTTATGCTCAGGAAGTTTATTCCGGATGAGAAGATCGAAGTATATGAAGTCCCTGAAGGCAGCGAAGAAGGCATGGAAAAGATCCCGGAGGAACTTGAAAGACTTCGGACAAGATCTGTTGATATCGATGCGGGTATAAAAAACAACGGGTCTGTGGATTCGTATCTGTCGCTCCTCGGGATGTTTTACAGATCCGTAGATGATAATACCGGTGAACTTAACCGGCTGTATTCGGAGAATGATATAAAGAACTATATCATCAAGGTTCATGGGCTGAAAAGCCTGCTGAGGATAATAGGAGCAACAGGCCTCGGAGAAGAGGCTCAGGCTCTTGAAGATGCCGGCAAGAATGATGATCAAAATTATATCAGGGCTAATCATGACAGGTTTATCGATGCATTCCGCCGCCTGTGTGATGATCTGTCATATCTGTTCACGGAAGAAGAGGATGACGGGGCTGACAGACCTGAGGCAGATACCGAACTGATTAACAGGGCATATGATCAGATCAGGAAAGCTGCCGATGATATGGATTGCGACCGACTTGAGACCGTATTTGAAGAAATGAAAGCATACAGGATACCTGAAGATGAAGCAGAGCTGTTCGGAAAGCTCCGGGCTGCATCGGAAAGGTTTGAATACGCCACTATCATTGAATTACTTGATGGGGCTAAATAAGAAAGGGATCCGGAATGGGTTACTGGATAGTAGCGGTCGATGATGAACCGCTCAGCCTGAAAAATGCAAAGGAACAACTGAATAAAAAAGGCATGCGCGTAAGCTGCCTGCGGTCGGGTGAAGAACTTCTTGCTTTCATGGAGAAGAATTCCCCCGATCTGATACTTCTTGATATACTTATGCCGGAAATGGACGGATTTGAGACATATAAGAAGCTTCGGATATATGAAGAGCAGACAGAGAAGTCTCAGACGCCGGTCATATTCGTAACCGGGGAAAACGGCAGCGAAACGGAACGAAGGGGACTTAAGGCGGGAGCGTCCGACTTTATACATAAACCGTTTGATGCGGATGTTCTTGTTAACCGTATCACCAACACGATCGATAACAGCAGGACGATAGAAAACCTTACGGAAGAGGCATCACTTGATAAGCTTACCGGGTTTCTCAACAAGGGCAGCGGCAGTGAAAAGGTTTCATCATTGTGTCAAAACCGTCCCGGCGCGCTTCTGATCTTTGATCTGGACAGCTTTAAACTTGTTAATGATATTTACGGTCACGATATGGGCGACCGGGTACTTGTGGCGTTTTCCGAGATCGTCAGACATAATATCAGATCCGAAGATGTTGTATGCAGGATCGGAGGCGATGAGTTCATGGCCTTCTTTGTCGACGTAACACAGGAAGATGCTGTGGCAGCGCTCTCTCAGCGTTTGAACGAACAGATTATAAGGGAAACGGATCTGCTCATGGGGAGCGGTCACGGCATACCGATAGGACTTTCTATCGGATGTACCTTTGCACCTGCTCACGCTGATGAATATCAGATACTGTTCCAATATGCCGACAGTGCATTGTATACGGTCAAGCAGAACGGCAAGCACGGGTATGCAATATATGATCCCGGGTTCGCCGAATCGGATGAACAATATGGTCTTGATCAGGAGATAGCGCGCGCCATACAGATCGTATCGGAGCGCGGAGAAGGAAAGGGAGCCCTGATACTTGGACAGGAAGGATTTTCCTGGAACTATCGTTTTATCATCAGGTTCCTGAAACGATACGGAGGGCATGCAAACAGGATTTTGTTCAGGATATCATCCGATGATGACAGCGTTGTTTTTTCGGAGATGATCTTGCAATTTGGAAATGTCCTTAAGAATACACTCAGAAAGAGCGATATCATATTCCAGTACAGACCGAATGATTTTCTTGTTGTATTACCACTCCTGTCACCAGATGATACGCCCTCGGTCATAGATCGAATAATGAAAGCATGGTCGGAGCAGGGATACGACAACAGGGTTAATATAGAATATGTAACATCCCCTATAGCATTCGAAAAAGGAGTACGATGAAACAGAACGATAATGAAAAATTCATAGTCTATGTTTTGACACTTGCATCATTCGGACTGATAGTCGAGAACGTGATCATGGAATGGGAGTACTGGGTTCCGTTAGCTCAGCTTATCGGTGTGGCTTCACTGTGGGTGGTAAGCCTGTCGGATAAGATCGATTACAGTTTACGCAAGGCATTCTATTTTGTTATTGCTGCTCTGATGGTGCTCTATCAGGGAATACACAAAACAAGTTACTTTGATATCGCCCTGACTGTTTCACTTGCAATGGCGACTTTTTCAATTCTCAACAGCATTCATATGATGAACATCATACTGCTTGAATATGCGATACTGTTGTTCATTCATTTCATAAATCTTCCCGGCGGCGAACCGATAACATTTGACAGGATCACGATATCCAGAACACTTCTGCATATTGTGATCGTTCTGCTTGTATATCTTACATCAGTTCGACTGATCAATAACAGGCTGGATGATGAAGAGACAAACAGGATAAAGGATGAAAAAATAGAATCAAATGATGCGAACATGGAAGACTTTCTGTCAAATATCTCGCATGAGCTCCGAACCCCGGTAAATGTTGTTAACGGGATGTCGGATCTTCTCATAAAAAAAGCCACCGGACACGAAGCTGATGTCATTAAGAGTGCGGGGGTAAGGCTGGCTTATCAGATCGAGGATATCCAGGACTACACGGAGTGTAAAAGAGGAAAGGTTTTTCTTGAAGAAGACGATTATATGAGCACATCACTTATTGATGATGTGGTCACTGCTTTTCGTATGAATGACAACTCAAAGGATCTTGAACTTGTTGTTGACCTGAAACCTCAGGTTCCTGCGATGAT
>JAFZQP010000081.1 GCA_017620345.1 Lachnospiraceae bacterium | reverse complement strand
GTTACAGTGATACTATCACACTTGAATTGTATTTCTAGGGAACCTCATCCGCTTCCAAAGAGATACTGATCACAAAATCAACATCAAACTGTGTGCTGATCCTGTCAAACTTGTCGAATATCCCTTCAATAAGTGACTTGTCCTTGATAAATGCGATATCCATGAAACTGTCAAGATATACTTCCTGAAGATCATGATCCTGAGATACTATACCGCACAGGAACCCGAAGAATTCTTCAGTTGTTGAAAATGGAAATTCCGATGTATTGATAAGTCTTATCTTGTTCTTGAGTTCGTACATATGCTTGGAATTCTTATCAAGATAGACGATATTGCCGTCAACGGTCTTGACTGCGTTATTAACCTTTTCCAATAAATGTTTGGTCTTGCCTTTACCTTTGGCACCAACTATAAGCTGAATCATCGCAGCTCCTCCTTGTAGAAAGATTTTATATAATTATAGATTATTTAAGGATAAATGACAACCAAAATCACTTAATATCGGTCAGAAGTGTCGTCATGTTCCTGTATACGCTGTCGTGATCGGTCGAACCAAGCACGACCGCTATATAAGTATGACCGTTATCGCCGTTAGCCAACATAATAAGACAACTTTTTGCCGCTTTTGTTGTTCCCGTCTTGCCGCCGATGACATTAACGCCTGCGGGAGGATCAACGTCACCTTTCAGATAGGAGTTTGTAGTCGCAATGTCAATGTTCTTCGGATTTCCTTCACGGTCTTTATATGTACTCTTATATTCGGTAGTGTTGATTATCTTTCGAAACTCATCATACTGCATCGCTGCGTTAAATATCAGGTACAGATCATATACTGTAGTATAATGCTCTTCATCTGTCAGACCGTGAGGATTCGTAAAATGAGTGTTCGTGGCTCCGAGCTTGAGCGCTTCGTCATTCATCACCGCGGCAAAACTCTCAACACTTCCCGACAGATATTCTGCGATAAGGACTCCGGCATCATTTGCCGAATACAGTAAAAGAGCGTTAAGCGCCTGTTCCAGCGTCATCTTATCCCCCTCTTTGATACCGAGGAGCTGGGCACCGGATTCTTTGATCAGGACATTTTGCGATGCGGTAAGAGTATCTTCCAGATGACCGTATTTAAGAGCTATATATGCGGTCATGACTTTCGTAAGAGATGCGGGATTCAACTTATTGTGTGCATTCTTGGCATATACCGTTTCAGCATCCGTTGCGTCAAACAATCCTCCGGCTTCAGCCTCGTCGATCGCAAGAGTCATTGCCTCAAAATTATTGTCGGTAACGCATATATCAGCCGCAAAAGGCTTGATATCGGAAGAAGCACTCGAGCCAACAATGTTAAACTTTGCATCCGAAGAATCCGGATCAAATCCAAACTGTACACCGTTATTGCACGCTGTCAGTATTATAGCGATGACTGATAAAAGTGCTGTGATCGTAAACGATCTACTTGTACATCTCACGCCACTCCATATCTCCTCTGTCAAGTGATTTGATGAGCAGTTCCGCCGTAGCAAGATTTGTAGCAAGCGGGATATTGTGCATATCGCAGAGTTTTACGATGTAATTGATATCCGGCTTGTGAAGATCCGGAGCCAGGGGATCACGCAGAAAGATCATCAGATCGATCTCATTATGTTCGATCTTGGCCCCGATCTGCTGCTCTCCGCCAAGATTTCCGGCAAGATACTTGTGTACGGAAAGATTAGTCACCTCTTCTATAAGCCTGCCGGTCGTTCCCGTTGCAAACAGGCTGTGCTTACTGAGAGAAAGTCTGTAGGCAATACAGAAGTTCTGCATCAGTTTTCTCTTTGATTCATGTGCAATAAGTCCGATATTCATCAGAATTCTCCTTCAAAGTATTCACTTGCGGGTGACTGAAGCTTAACATTCAGTACAAAACCTATTCCAATGAACAGGCTGACAAGACTCGTAAGTCCGTAACTAACAAAAGGAAGCGTAAGCCCCGTGTTGGGCAGAAGCCCGGTAACAACACCGATATTGATAAAAGTCTGAATACCGATAAGACCGGCCATTCCTCCCGCTATTATCTGACCGCCGACATCCTTGGCGCGCCTTGCGATCAGTATGCAGCATATCGAGATCATAAACAGAAGTCCTATCACGACACAGCATCCGATAAATCCGGTCTCTTCGCCGATGACCGCAAATATGAAATCCGTATGAGCGGCAGAGATGAAGTTACCGTTCTTGACCGATGCAACCACGTTATTGTTTATGCCTTTTCCCGACAACTGCCCGCTTCCTATTGCGGTCATCGCATTTAATGTCTGATAAGCCTCGGTTATCGCATATTCATCGGGATACAACCATGCCAGTATCCTGCCTTTATGATAATCTTTGATTATATGGACATCATCACGCATCAGATAACGAAGGGCAAGAACAAACGACGGAACGGCGACAAGTATGGCGCCTCCGATCACCTTCCAGCTGATGCCTCCTATGAACATCACAACGCAGAATATCGCAACGATCATTATCGTTGTCGACAGATCGGGCTGCTTGAATATCAGCACCATCGGCGGAAGTATCAATATAACGCAGGCAAGAATGATGCGTACCGTATTGATGTTTTCCTTATGCTTCATAATAAACGCGGCATAGAATAAAATCAATAATATCTTGACCAGCTCAGACGGCTGAAACCTTATCCCTCCTACTTCAAACCATCTCTGGGCACCGCCGCCGGAATCCCCGAACAGTCTGACCGCAACAAGAAGAGCTATGCTGAATGCATATATGACCCAGTAAAATCTGATCACAAAGTTATAACTGATGAACGAAATGATGATCATCAGTATAAAGCCCATCACGAATCCTTCCTGCTGATGGCGCACATATGATTCATCCGCACTCTTGATGAATATTATACCTGCAGATGTGATCGCCGTGCACAGCAGAACGAGGAGAAAATCATATTTTCTGAAATTGTAATTCTCAAACATATGTATCTCCTAGAAAGGGATATCCGCCAGGAACTCCTTGCTTATGTCATCGCAGACTATCCCGTCCTCGGGACTGATATATATTATCTTGGCTCCGGCAAGTCTTCTTAAAAATCCGGCGCTCTTGGTAAACATCGTACACTCCTGCCCAGCCACCGATATCGATTCTGTCTTGATATCAAGCGCTGCGGCAAAAGCTCCCTCATCTCCTTTTATCCCTGCATGTATATCACCATAGACCGTTCCAAGGATCACTACGCTTCCGACTGCTGATACGCTGGCACCGGGATTCACATCTCCGAGTACTACCATACTTCCTTCGGTTTCAAGGTTTTGTCCTGCATGAAGCGTTCCTTTATATACCGAGGTGTTTTCGACTTTTCCGCTCGGTGAAAATGCGTTTGCGGCCTGGAGAAATACTTCATTCTTCTTCTCGTCACGTTCCATCACGCACAGTACGGTAACATGCGTATATTCGGAAAATGCTTCTATAAGTGCACGTTCCTCAAGTTCCGAAAGTTTCCTCCCGTCGAAGTTGATGACCAGTTTCGCATCTCCCAGGAAACGTTCCGATTCGATAAGCTTCTGTGCAAAAGCCACATACAGCTCCTCAAACGGGATATCCGGATCAAGTATCAGTTTCAATCCGTTGGGAAAACTCTTGATAGTAACAGCAGGTCTCATCCAAACACCACCTTTTTTATCCGTTAATCATCTATGATCTCGTTTGTCGCCTCATCGGCAACACCGTTAATAAGTTCTTCGGATCCTTCAAGTTTGAAATAATAGCTCAGCACATCCCGAGAAAATTGTGCGGCATTTGCCGAAGTATATCCGTACGCAATACGCGTTGCTATCGTTACCTCGGGATCATCATACGGAGCAAACCCTATAAATACAGCATGATTTGTCCTTGATTTACTTGTCTGTGCCGTTCCGGTCTTGCCGGCAGCGGCGATCTCGAATCCTTTAAAAGCAGCGGCAGTCTGCACCACATGTCTCATTCCGCTGTAGATCTGCCCCCATGTACTGTCGGCAAATACAACGCTGTTCTGTATCTCCGGAGACCCTGATCTGATGATATTCCCCTCGTTGTTAACGATCCTGTTGATAAGCGTGTATTTATAACATGTACCGCGCGTCGCGATCGTCGTAACATATCTTGACAAGCCAACGGTCGTATAGTTATGCGATCCCTGTCCGATAGCCGAATCGACCGGCAGCTCATCGGAAAACTTGGGGGTGTTCTCTTCCATCTCTATCCCGGTCTTTGATGTGAGTCCGAACAGATCAGCGTATTTCTTCAGTACCGCAAGACCGTGTTCCTCATCATAATTGCTTGTGTGTCCGTTTGTCGCAAGCCTGTAACCGACCTCATAGAAAAAAACATTACAGGAATTACCTATGGCACCTGCCACATCAAGAGCTCCGTGTCCGCCGGGATATACCCAGCACAGTTTTTCAACATCAAAGTATTCAAAAACACCTTCGCATCTTATTGTCTCACCTAAGTTTACGATACCTTCCTCCAATGCACAAGCAGCGGAGCATGGCTTGAACGTAGAACCCGGTGCGGTCATCTGCTGGGTTGCGTTGTTATAAAGAGGGCTTGCCAGATCGGCCAGAAGCTTTGCATAGTATTCGGACTCGATCGAATTGGCAAACCTGTTATTGTCATATCCCGGGTATGTGACAAGAGCAAGAAGCTCGCCTTTTGTATTGGCCACTACACATGAACCCGAGCACGGATCCAGCGCAAGCATGGCAGGAGTCAGTTCAAGATTTGATATCTTGTTAATGATAAAATCATACGGCGTCTTTGCGCCCGACTCGAGCATGGCTTTTTCGGCGGCAGTGCCGTGGATCACCTTCTGCTCATACAGTATCATACACAACTGTCTTCCGGATATATCATCATCAGCGATCATGTATTTGAACATCTTCTTCGCAAATCCGCTGTTGGAAGACAGATCGTTTATTATATAGTCAACGAGCTGCGTATATACTTCCTCGGAATCGGAATACTGACTGTCCAGATGGAACTTTGTCACATCCATCCAGTTGCTTGCAAGGCAGTAATGCAGGTATTCATTAAGACTTATGGTCTCATTCGTTGTCCAGTTGATGAATGTCTCGTCATCGCGGTCGATAAGATCCGATACAAGAACGCCTGTAGACTGTGACATCAGCCTGGTAACTATGTAACTTTCATATACTTTCAGTTCATCGGGCAGTTCACGGTAGGGAGTCTTGTCGGTCATAAGCTCACTTCTGAGTCTTTCCATGACGGACGCCTGCTTCACAAGAAAAGCCTCATGAACCTGTTTTTCGTATGATGCGGCATTTTTATCGCTCATATGTTCCGTGTCAATGACGTTATTGTTGATCAGGGCATAATAAACATCATCTATCGGGATCATCATAAGGGATGATTTTACAACATCATTGTTGTACGTTTTCATGTTTACGATCTTTGATACAAGTATGCCGGCAAGCTTCTGCTCGAGCATATTGTAAACCGCCTTCTGAAGGTCCGCATCGATCGACAGATACACATCATTTCCGGCTTTTGGATCAACATGATAGAGGGATTCGATGATCTTTCCCATGTTGTCAACGTACATCGCATCTTTGCCTTTTGTCCCCTGCAGATACTCTTCCATCGACTTTTCGATACCGGATTTACCGACCATATCGGCACCGTTGTAGTCATGCTCGGAAGATGATAGTTCTGCCAGATCATCGGGTGAGGCATTACCTGTGTAGCCTATTATATGAGCAAAGTATACCGGATCGTTATACCGGCGAAGTGTATTTACTTCTATCCCGACACCCTGCAGTATATCGGAGTTCTCTTTTATGGCAGCAACCGCCTCATCATTGACATCATCAGCGATAACGGTAGACAGATATTTCTGATAACTGTTCATGGCAAGCTGATATCTGACTGTCATTATCTTGAGGACTTCTTCTTTTGAATATCCTTCAAGAGGTACAAATTCACTGTCTCCTTTTGCGTCTATGACCGTATGTCCTATACCGTATTTTTTGGAATCCGCAAGATACTTTATAACATCATCCGGAGTCGAATTACGTTCACTCGTTGTCAGATCGTCCATTGACTTGTGACCATATATGTCTGCAAGAAATCTGACAAGTTTGGTTCCGGTAATGGCGAATTCGTACTGTCCGTCATCGTTTATTATGATGTTAAAATCATTGGATACGGTATTTCCGCAGTCTTCAACGATCTTGATCGCTCTTGCTATGGAATCGTTGATCAGCGCATTCTTGTTCTTTCCCGATTCAAAATTGTCTTCTATCGTGACCGAGTAGGCAAGTTTGTTATAAGCAAGGAGTTTGCCGTTTCTGTCGTATATATTTCCGCGTGTGCTCTTTAACGTTGTTTCCTTCTTGATCGTAAGCTTGAAATTGTTCAGATAATCCTGGCCGTTGATTATCTGCATCACAAACAGACGTTGCACAAGAACGACAATGAGAACTATATAAATGACAAACAGGATCGTGAACCTGTTAAATATGGCCTCTTTAAGCCATTCCTTAAAGTCGGAAAACAATCAGGCGTTCCTTCTTTCTCTGTCTTCGAGCCATTCATTTATATTCAGAATGATCTTATATATTATGATCGTAACAAATACCGTATATACTATCTCGGGCAGTATTATATGCAGAAAATAATATCCGAATCTTATCTTCCCCTGGATCAGGAATCTGAAGAAATAGACCATAAAACAATATGCGAGCTCACTGCTCGTGATCAGTACCATGGGAAGTTTGATATCTTCCGGATAGAAAATACTCGCAAAGAATCCGTTCAGATACCCGATCAGCATATATACAAGCGCATAAAAACCGATTATGTTTCCAAACAGGACATCCATGATGAGTCCGGAAACAAAACCGATGAACAATCCCTCTTTTTTTCCGCGCATGAAACCGAAGCACGATGTCAGTATGATGAGGAAATTAGGCGCAACACCGCCCATCGGCAGTATCCTTATCATTGTGCTCTGCAGAAGATATGCGATAAGTATGAGAAAAAGCATTGTTATCTTTCTGTACATATCATTCCTTTGTCTGTTTCATCTGTGTCACGACAAGAACGATATCCAGATGCTCAAAATCAACTACGGGAGTGATATATCCGGATTTCGTCAGATTGTTGGAATCATCACTTATCTCTTTGATATAACCGATGGAAATACCCGGAAGATATTTATTGCTTATCTGACTCGTGACTATCTGGTCACCCGGGGATACCTCGTTATCTTCATCCTGCAGATCTGAAAATCTGATCGTACCGTTTGAATACATTTCAAGACCACCCGATACGATCATGGTATCGGACGTATTAAGTACCATTGCACTGATGTTTGAATCGTCATCGATTATCGATCTGACGGTTGCCCAGTTGGGACCTACCGACGTGACTATACCTACAAGTCCTGCTCCGGCCATGACATTCATGTTAACCTTTATCCCGTCGTTGCTTCCCTTATCGATCAGGAACGTCGAATACCAGTTACCGGCATCTTTCCCTATTACCCTTGCCCCTACAGTAGGATAATCACTGTATCTTTCATCAAGAGCAAGGAGCTGTCGCAGCTGGGCAAGTTCGTATTTGTCGGTTGTAAGGTCGTTTATCCTGATCGTAAGTTCTTTTACCGACTGTTTCAGTTCTTCGTTCTCTTCCCGAAGTGTTTCCAGTTCCTTTAAAGATTCCGATCTTCCGAACAGCCAGCTTCCCGCATATGATATCGCTTTCTGGAACGGAATGACCGTATATCCCGCGATAGCCTGCGGCGGGCCGTCCATGATATCCGTAGCATAAGAAAGCACCATCATGATAACGCATAAAACAGACAGTGCCAGTAAAATGTACTTACTCGGTATATTGAGTTTGTTCCTGTTAGATCTCTTACGTGCCATTACTGCTTACTCGGAAAAATCTTCCATCGTATAAACAACAGAATGAAAAGTCTCATTCTTGATTATCTGGGACAGACCGTAGGCCACGCTTCCCTCTTTGTTAGGTGAGAACAATACATTAAGCCCGGTGCTCTTTGAAATGAGCTCATGGAGGTCTCCTATGCCGGCGCTTCCGCCTGTAAGAAAGATCCCCTTCTTGTATATATCCGCTCCGAGTTCGGGCGGAGTCCTTTCAAGTATCAGTCTTACATTATCGATTATCGTCTCAAAATGCTCGTGCATAGCCCGTTCTATGAGCATGGTCGGTATGGTTCTTTCAACGGGAAGCCCCGTAACGATGTCCCTTCCGTATACAACCGCGTCTCTTTGGGCGGCTTCAAGATCGGGAAGATCTATCTTCGTCTGTTCAGCCGTCTTGGCTCCGATAAGAAGATTATATTCCTTACGGATCATGTTTCTTATCGACTCATCAAACTTCTTGCCGCCGATCTTGATGAGTTTGGACAGAACAATACCGCCGAGACTCAGTATCGATATCTCGGTAGTCTCATATCCTACGTTAACAACAAGAAAGCCCTGCGAACGCTGCATCTCAGTATCCATACCGATACCGTCTGCGATAGCTTTTTCAACTATATAGATATTACGTGCCCTTATATTCGATTCTTTGACAAGATCAACAAACGCACGTTTTTCAACTTCAGTTATATCCGTGGGGACAGAGATGTAATAGTCGGCACTTCTGATATTGCCGTCCATCTCATCATTGATGAAATTCCTGATGAGTATCTGCATATGATTGATATCAGCGATAACACCATAAGTAAGCGGAAAAGTCACTTTTATATTATCGGGTGCCTTCTCATACATCGTAAAAGCATCATCACCGTATGCGAACAGATTCTTCCGGTTCTGGATCGCGATCATGTTCTTGTGAGATACGATCCTGTCGGTAAATCCGTTATATATTTTAATGTTATATGTCCCCAGATCTATTCCGAAAGCATTAATTGCCAAAACAACGCCCTCATTCCCATACAATATCTAGCATATTTTACCATAAGAGTCGCTAGATGTATATCAAATATCAACTATTTTACCGTCAACGAGCATCTGCAGCGATCTCAGTATACCGAGTTTTGCGTGATACCATGTAAGTCCGCCCTGAAAATAAACGGCATAAGGCTCTTTCATCGGAGCATCAGCAGACAGTTCTATCGAACTTCCCGAAACAAATGCACCCGCAGCCATTATGACATCACTGTCGTACCCCGGCATATCCCATGGCTCCGCCGTAAGATGCGAATCAACCGGTGCCGAGGACTGGATACCGTTACAGAATGCGCATACTGCTTCGGCAGAGCCGAGAGTCACGGCCTGGATTATGTCATTACGTGGCTCCGAAGCCGTCGGCACGACCACGAAACCGAGTTTTTCATAGATATTTGCAGCAAATACGGCACCTTTTAATGCAGAGCATGTTACAGTCGGTGCAAGAAACAGTCCCTGAAACAGTGATCTGTTTATATCAAGAGTTGCTCCAACTTCTTTTCCCAGACCGGGAGATGACAGTCTATAGGCGGCTCGTTCGATACATTTTTTTGTTCCTGCTATATAACCTCCGACAGGCGCAAGTCCTCCTCCGGGATTTTTGATAAGAGATCCGACAACCATATCGGCACCGACATCGGACGGTTCGATCGTATCAACGAATTCACCGTAACAGTTATCGACCATTACGATAATGTCAGGCGATATGCTCTTAACAAATGAGATCACATCTCCTATCGATCTGACCGATAAAGACGGTCTTGTCTGATACCCCTTTGATCTTTGAATAGCACAAAGCTTTGTAGACGGCTTTATTGCTGCTCTTATCCCTTCAAGATCGAACGATCCGTCAGGCAGCAGATCGACCTGTGAATATGTTATGCCGTATTCTTTCAGTGATCCGATGCTCTGCCTTATACCGATCACCTCTTCGAGAGTGTCATAAGGCTTGCCCGATATCGATAACAGCTCATCCCCCGGAAGAAGCTGTGATGAGAGAGCCACATACAATGCGTGCGTTCCGCACGTTATCTGCGGCCGCACAAGTGCATCTTCGGTATTAAAAACCTTTGCATAGACAGCTTCGAGCGTATCTCTTCCGAGATCATTGTACCCGTATCCGCTTGACGGCATGAAGCATGCTTCACTTACGCGACACTCCTGCATGGCCTTTATGACCTTCAGCTGATTATACTCGGCGATCGAATCATAGGAATCAAACCTGTCCTTAAGCTGCTCGAGTATGTCCTCTCCGAATTCATATACTTTTTTGCTTATACCGAATCTTTCATAAGATGCAGTAAGATCATTCATTTATTATCCCTTTCCTTGACAGATGTTCAAGCATCACATCGACGATATCCTTTTCGTCGTTTATATCTATCCATATAACATCCTTTTCACGCTTAAACCATGTTAACTGTCTTTTTGCAAAATGTCTTGTATCTCTCTTGATGATATAAACTGCTTCATCAAGTGTGATTTTTCCTTCCAGATGATCGATGATCTCCTTATATCCGAGTCCGTGCATCGATACGAAGTTTTTATCAAGTCCCTTATCCATAAGGCTTTTTACTTCCCGGACAAGCCCGGCTTCGATCATCCGGTCGACGCGTCGGTCTATACGCTCATATATTTTCTGTCTGTCATCATTTAATACAAAATAGCAAAAATCATACGGAGATGTTCGTCTGCTGCTTTCACTGTTATGACCGGATATCGGCATACCTGTCTGTTTATGGTATTCAAGAGCCCTTATCAGCCGTCGGCTGTCATTATGGTGTATCTTTTTGGCGGCTTCCGGATCGACTTTTGCAAGCATTTCGTGAACATACAGGCTGCCGCGTTCTTCTATGAGCCGGGAAAGCTCCTGCCGATAATCCGTCATTTCATCGCCCGGTGTAAAATCAATATCATACAATACGCTTTGTATGTAAAAACCCGTACCGCCGACAAGTATCGGTATCCTTTTGCACTTTGCGATATCGTCTATCGCCTCATCGGCCATCTCCTTGAAGCGTACAATGTTAAAATCATCCTGCGGCTCAAGAACATCGATCAGATAATGCGGGATCCCTTCTCTTTCTTCTTCACGTACTTTGGCGGTTCCGATGTCCATTCCCCTGTAAACCTGCATGGAATCGGCACTTATTATACTGCCGCCGATCTTTGCGGCAAGTTTTATCGAAACCTCGGATTTCCCGACCGCAGTCGGACCTGCAATTACCACAAGCGGTCTCATATCAGACTATCCTCTTGAACATTCTCTCAAGTTCCTGTTTTGAATAGGATATGATCGTAGGTCTCCCGTGTGGGCAGTTATAAGGATTGTCAAGTTCAAGCAGTTCGGAAATGAGTGCCTGTGCTTCGGCAGGTGACATGCGCATATTACCTTTTACCGCAGCCTTGCATGCCATTGTTGCGATCCTGTCCGCAACTTCATCAGGCTTCTTAACTGTCTGCGACATAAGTCCGTCAACAACTGTCGTAAAATAATCTCTTTCCGAAAGCCCGAACAGTTCTGCCGGTACGGAAGTCAGGGCATATTCCCTTCCGCCGAAATGCTCAACGTTAAACCCGATATTGGATAATATCTCTTTATTCTCTTCGATGATATCCGCCTGCGCCGGAGAAAATGACAATATACACGGCGGGCTGACCATCTGTGATATCACTTCACCTGCCGCGATCTGTTTGGAAAACCTTTCATACAGAACCTTTTCATGTGCCGCATGCTGATCGATGATATACATACTGCCTTCAAATTCCACTATCCAGTATGTATCGAATACCTGACCGATGATCCTGTGCGACGGTGCGGATTCTTTGGCAAGAAAGCCTTCTTTGAACAGTGTTTCCTGGACAGGTTCGATAACTGCCTCTTCTTTTAACCCGGGTTTTTCTCTGACACTTTTTAATTCTTCAATTTTCTTTTCTTCAAACGGTTCAGGTATGATCACAGGTTCAGCTATACTCTGTGAAGACACAGGTTTGCGTTCAGCCTCCGGTTCAGGCAGCTTATACTGCGCTTCCGGAATGAGTTCGCGTTTTTTCAGACCTGCTGTTACTGCATCATATACCATCCTGTATATATCCTGCTCCGGTGAGATCCTGATCTCCGTCTTGGCAGGATGAACATTTACGTCGAGTGCATCGGAACATATATCAAGATAGAGTATTACAAAAGGAAATCTGTGAACCATCATATACGGCTTGTATGCTTCTTCTACCGCAGCCGAAAGCACTTTACTCTTAATATACCTGTTATTCACAAAAAAGAGCTCGAAGTTTTTATTTCCGCGGGACAGTTCCGGTTTTCCGATATATCCTCTAAGACTGCAGATCTCAGACTCAGATTCGATGTTTACGAGCAGCCGCTGTATATCCCTTCCGAATACCGAGTATACATCAGCCATCACATCGCCGCCACCTGTGCTTGACAGTTTCAGCGATCCGTTCAATGTATACTTGAACGATATATCCGGATGCGACAGTATCATCCTTTCCATGAGTTCGGTTATATAACCGCCCTCTGTCGTCTGACTTTTCAGGAACTTGCGTCTTGCCGGCGTGTTATAGAACAGGTTCTTAACTATGATGGTTGTACCGTTCGGGATCCCGGCTTCTTCAAAAGACATCTGTCTGCCGCCTTCTATACGGTAACGATACCCGAACACTGCCTCCCCTGTCTTGGTCATCATCTCCGTCTGCGATACGGCGGCAACAGATGATAATGCTTCTCCGCGAAATCCCAAAGACCGTATATCCAAAAGATCCGTTGAATCTTTTATCTTGCTCGTTGCGTGACGCAAAAATGCCTTCGGTATATCATCTCTGCTGATACCGCAGCCGTTGTCAGTGACACGTATATAGTCTATTCCGCCGCCCTTTATCTCGACACTGATGTTTGCTGCCCCGGAATCGATCGCATTTTCAACGAGTTCCTTGACAACGGAAACAGGTCGCTCTACTACCTCTCCGGCGGCTATCTTATTGATCGTAGATTCATCAAGTATATTTATTTCCGGCATACTTTCACCATCTGTTCTTCAGTCTGCTCTGAAGCATGCATAAAGCATTAAGCGCTTCCATCGGAGTCATATTGTTACAGTCAAGATCCTTCAGTTCGTTTATGATCTCGTCATCGCTTACCGTATCAAACAAAGACATCTGACCTCTGTCAACATCATCACTCTTTTTAAGTATCTCTTTCTTTGCCGGCGACTGTGCGATCGAACGTACGCTGGCAGAAATGTCATTCTCGGACAGTTTTGCCGCAAGCTCATTTGCCCTCTCAACAACAGTATCCGGAAGTCCTGCAAGCTTTGCAACAGCGATACCGTAACTTCTGTCCGCGCCACCTCTTACGATCTTACGAAGAAATACGATCGTATCCTTCTGTTCCTTGACCGCTATACAGTAATTATTAACTCCCTCTATCTTGCCTTCAAGCTCTGTCAGTTCATGATAATGCGTCGCAAAAAGTGTCTTGGCGCCGAGCAGTTTCCTGTTGCTTATATATTCGATCACTGCCCACGCTATCGACAATCCGTCAAACGTTGAAGTCCCGCGCCCTATCTCATCCAGTATCAGAAGGCTTTTCGATGTTGCGTTTCTCAGTATATTGGCGACTTCGGTCATCTCAACCATAAACGTCGATCTGCCGCTTGAGAGATCATCACTTGCACCTACGCGCGTGAAGATCCTGTCTACTACTCCGATATTTGCCGATGAAGCCGGAACAAATGATCCTATCTGCGCCATCAGAACGATAAGTGCAACCTGTCTCATATATGTTGATTTTCCGGCCATATTCGGACCTGTAATGACACTTATCCTGTTTGCCGAATTATCAAGATACGTATCATTTGATATGAACATCTCATCCTTTGTCAGCTGTTCGACGACAGGATGACGTCCATCCCTTATATCCACTATGCCTTTTTCATTGAGCGTCGGCCTTACATATCCGTTAGCTGATGCGACATAACCGAGCGATGCATACGCATCTGCAAGAGCGACTGCCCTTGCACTTGCAAGTATCCTGTCAACCGCAGCGGACAGCTTGTTCCTGATATCAATGAACAGATCATACTCAAGTGAGAAAAGCTTATCCTCGGCATTAAGTATTGTATCCTCAAGTTCTTTAAGGCGTGCGGTCGTATATCTTTCTGCGTTTGCAAGAGTCTGTTTTCTTATAAAATCTTCCGGAACAAGTTCAAGAAACGAATTTGTTACTTCAAAATAATACCCGAACACGCGATTATACTTGATGCGCAGATTCCTGATACCTGTACGTTCCCTGTCTTCGGCCTCAAGCTCAGCCAGCCATTTTTTCCCTTCTGTTTTGGCGTTTCTAAGGGAATCAACTTTATCGGAGTAGCCGGTCCTGATTATCCCGCCTTCCTTTATGTTGATCGGGGCATCCTCACTTATCGCTGAATCTATCATCTGACACAGATCTTCAAGAGTATCGAGATCATCGCATAATCCGCTCACCGCTTTTACCTTTGTATCGGACAGCAAAGCCTTGATAGGCGGCAGCATACGTATCGAATTGGCAAAAGCTATCAGATCGCGTGGATTTGCCGAACGATAGTTGATCTTTCCCATAAGCCTTTCAAGATCGTATACCGGATTCAGATATTCACGCAGTTCTTCACGAAGGATCAGGTCGTTCGTAAACGCCTCAACAGCATCGAGCCTTTCTTTTATCCTTGATATATCGGTAAGAGGCTGCTCCAGGAATGAACGTATCATACGAGCTCCCATCGCTGTTTTTGTCTTATCGAGGACATACAGGAGTGATCCTTTTTTTGTCTTATCAAGCATAGTCTCCGTAAGTTCGAGATTTCGTCTTGTTGCTGAATCAAGGACCATGTAATCAGTCACGGAATATATGTTTATGCTTCTTATCTGATCAATACCGCCCTTTTGAGACTGCATCAGATACATGATGAGGGCGCCTGAAGAAACGACCATACCGCTTCCCGCTTCAAGCCCGAGTCCGGATACGTTTGATACAGCGAACTGTCTCATCAAAGCTTCCGCACACGACTCATCGTCAAAAAACCACGGTTCGATAGGAAATACAACAACATTTATATGGTATTTCAGACCTTCAAAATCAAATCCCGATACGGTAAATGCTTCATTGCATATGATCTCGGATGGTGAGTACTTGTATATCTCGTCTGTAAGCCTTCGTTCATCGGATACCTCGGTAGTTAAGAATATTCCTGTAGTGATGTCGGATACAGCTATACTGTACACGTCCTCCGTATAGTATATGCACATTATGTAATTATTGGATTCCTCGTTGAGGGTATCCATATCAATATTTGTACCCGGGGTCGCTATCCTGACGACTTCACGTTTAACAAGGCCTTTTGCTTCCTTCGGGTCTTCAACCTGTTCGCATATCGCAACCTTGTAGCCTTTTTGAACAAGCTTGTTGATATAAAGCTGCGCTGCATGGAAAGGCACTCCGCACATGGGCGCTCTTTCCGCCATTCCGCAGTTCTTGCCCGTAAGTGTAAGTTCCAGTTCCCTTGAAGCTGTCAGTGCATCATCAAAGAACATTTCATAAAAATCACCAAGACGGTAAAACAGGATACAGTCCCTGTACTGCTCTTTGGTCTCTATGTATTTTTGCATCATCGGAGATACTTTTTCTTCCATTTTCAGCTTTGTAAACTCCTGTATAACGTTCTGCCCGATCTATTCCTTACCAGTTCGGCAAGTTTAAGACCGGTAAAATCAACAAATCTGCAGTTTATCCTGTCTGCTTTAAGTTCCGCTTCGATCGCAGAGGCAAGTGTATCGTAATCAGACTGCGAATCCATATTGATAAAATCTATCACAATCATTCCCGAAAGGTTCCGCAGGCGTATCTGTCTTGCGATCTCTTTTACCGCTTCAAGGTTTATAGCTAGAAAAGTATCATTCCTGCCCTTTCCTTTTGTACAACCGGCTGAATTAACATCAACGGTAACAAGTGCTTCCGTCTGATCGATCATTATATATACACCGCTCTTTAAGTATACTTTTCTTGATAATGCCTCGGATATTTTAGCATTAAATGAATAAAGATTACAAAGATCGATCAGTTTATCTTCATACATTCTCGTACTGACCCGGTCAGTCACGCTGACCGGACCGGACATTGCTTCATATTTGTTCTCAAGAGCTTCCATTATTTCAGGATCGTCCGTTACGACCTCTTCAATTCCCTGATCGATCAGATACATAAGATCGCTTACAAAAGACGGAAGCGGTGAGTAGAGTATACTGTAATCCGGCAGATGCGGACTCTTTTCATGTATCTTTTCAAGTCTCTTCTTTATTATCTCAAATTCTTCGATCGCTTTTTCAACACCGTTTTCATCAGTGTATGCCTTTGTCCTTACGATGGCTCCCATACCGGACTGTTTTATGATCGGCGAAACTGTTTCTGCTATCTGCTTTCTTTTATCATCCGGTATCTTCGAGGATACCTTTACATGATCGGAATGTTCTGTAACAACGACATATTCGCCTTCTATCGTTATCTTATCGGTAAACAGTGCTTTTTTATCGTTTACGGGCTCCTTTTTATACTGAAGCGCAAGTACGGTCTCCGGTTTTATCGGTTTGTTGATAAATCCCGTATTGTTTTTTCCATACCTTACAAACGACGCACCTATGTTTTCGGTCTGCCTTTCAACTCTGCAGTTTATAACCGTTCCGAGCGGCATTTCGTCAAGGTCATCATAGACATATATATGTTCGGCACGGTTACCCGCTATATGCATGAGCACATATTTATTTTCATATATTGTAAAAACTGCTTTGTTTTTTATCATTTGATCATCATTCCGATCTCATCGAGAGATATGAGCCTGTCAGTAAATGTATACTGATCGATCCTTTTTATTTCATACTTTGCAGGATCAGAAAAGGCTTCGCCGAAAAGAGCGCTCATAACAAGCTCCGGCTTGATATTATCCGTACTCCCCGAGCTTATCAGCATATCGATCATATCATTTTCGCAGACTCCCAGTTCATATACAAGCGGTCGCAGGTTTATAGTGCGTTCGCTTTTTTTTGATCTTTTGATAACATTCACTTCCGTCATTGCCAGAAAATCACCGATCCTTTCGGAAATGTTCTTTACATCACCGCAGACGGTATAACGGGCCGCTTTGACAGATGCCATCGCATTCTCGCTTTTTTCCGGAAGTTCTTTAAAGGACAGGATTTCTATCTCCGGAACAGATTCGCGGCGAAGACGCCCCAAAGCATCATCTGTTGTGACCGTTTCTGTCAGTTCGACATCGGCATATTCCCCAACGCTCTCCATTCCAAGCGGGAGCGGCGGAGTAAATGACAGTATCTGATGCGGTGAAAAGCCTTCCGAATATCTTACCGGAATATCGGCTCTTCTGAAAAGCTTCTGAAAATACCGCATAACATCAAGATGCCCTATATATACAAGTGCTCCTTTTTTTGAAAACCTGATCCTAACTTTCATGGCACACCCCGCAGCCGTATCTTGCTGCGCCGCAGCCGCTGCAGCTTACACGGCAGTTTGGCGTAACGGTCTCATTTTGTGAATTGATACACTCTCTTTTCAGAAATTCCTTCGTCACACCTGTATCTATATGATCCCACGGCAGAATCTC
>JAFZQP010000080.1 GCA_017620345.1 Lachnospiraceae bacterium | reverse complement strand
CATGAAAGATGAAAGCCCGTATCAGTTCACGGATACCGCAGAACTCCTCGACTACGGGTTTGCCAGCTTTGACAAGCTGAACGTAGCGGAGAATGAGACAAGATATAACATACAGTCGGCGGGATTTTTCCACACGGATCTCGATATACTCGGAAGCTCCCGTGACATTCTGGCCTTAAACAGAAACGGCAGCATCGTGATACCGAAAGGAATGAATTTTGAAGATGCAGAAGTGACGGTCGATTATGAGCCGGGTGTTGCAAATGCTGTAGCACGTCTTGAATACCGCATAGGAGACAATTATGTCGGTGGAACAACGCTGGACTATGCATCGAGCGAGAAGCTGTTTGAGTTTGCAAACATAATCACGGATTCTTCAAAGGATCAGCCCACAAGTTATAAGCCCGAACGCAAGACGGTATTCGTAACCGTTTCCGATGTGGTAAAGAAACTGTTCATGATCGTTGCCGGTCTGTTCTTCGTGATACTTCTGGTTGAACTAGTTCTCCGTTTTATCAGGAGCGCACAAAGAGCCAAGATGAAAAAACGTAAGCGCTACAAGAAGCGGAGTGAGAACAGAAGATACAACTATCGAAAACGAAGCGAGAACAGGAAGCACAGGAATCCGGGCGAAACACTCAGTACCCGTGATATGTACACCAAGCCCATCTACAAGGAGCTCCAGAAGCGCAGTGCCGATGCATCGGGTCAGGTCAGCGAGCCTGATTATGATGAGGACTACGAGGATTACGAAGACTATGAGGATGGCGGGTATACCGAGGAGCAGATGGTGAAGGATTTTCCGGGGATGGAAGGATACGGGATCGAACTGCTCCCGCTGGACCATCCGGATCGATGGAGAATGTAGATAGGAGGGGCCCACGAAGTGGGAGAAACCTGTCTACACGACGAGCCCCCATTCGCCGTAGGCGAATCCAAATGGGCGAGTCTCCTTGGAAAATGTAGATAGGAGGGGCCCATGTAGCGACCTTATAATACGCGGGTCCTGTCCGTCAGGGCGCCAGTCGCTCAAACAGTCCTCGGCGTTTCGGATGAAGCTCGGCTTCGCGGGTCCGCAACAAGGGATCTTCCCACTTCGTGGGCCCCTCCTTCTTGCATATCCTCACGCCTGCGGAACTCGCTTTGTGGCATCCCTGCGGCCACCCGCTCCTGAATCATTCGTAAAGAAACAATATAAAGGAATAGTACATGAAAGCATACGAAAGATTTATAAGGTACATCACAATAAACACCCAGTCCGACGAGAACTCGGGCACTCATCCGAGCTCTGAGGCCGAGTTCGATCTTGCAAAACTTCTTGTGGAAGAACTGCGTCAGCTCGGTCTATGTGCAGATGTTGACGAAAAATGCTATGTAATGGCACACCTTCCGGCGACACCGGGCTATGAAGACCGACCGACTCTCGGACTTATCGCACATATGGATTCCGCTCCGGCATACAGCGGCGAAGGGATCAAACCCATCTTCCATGAAAATTACGACGGAGGCGATGTTAGATACCCCTGCGGAAAGATCATGAAGGTGGCTGATTTTCCGTTCCTTAAGGATCTTGCCGGCGAGACGCTTATCACGAGCGACGGTACTACACTTCTTGCGGCGGATGACAAGGCCGGAGTAGCCGAGATCATGACTGCGCTGTCAAGGATACTGGAAGAGGGAAGACCTCACGGACCGATCGCTGTAGCGTTTACTCCGGATGAAGAGATAGGTGAGGGAGCCGATAATTTTGATGTAAAAGCGTTCGGGGCTGATTTTGCATATACCGTTGACGGCGGAGATGTCGGACAGATCGAGTATGAGAACTTCAATGCGGCCGACGCTAAGATAGAGATCACGGGGGTATCTGTTCATCCCGGAAGTGCCAAGAATGTTATGATCAATGCGCTCAATGTAGCGCACGAACTTCATGGAATGCTGCCGGAAGATAATCGTCCCGAGCATACGGAAGGGTACGAAGGGTTCTTCCATCTTGTCGGGATGAGCGGTGACTGTGCGCATGCAAAGCTGCATTACATCATCCGCGATCATGATATGGATAAATTCGAAGGGATGAAACGATTCATGACGGAGTGCGTAAGTCGTATCAATGAAAGATACGGCAACCGGACAGCGATCCTTACGCTTACCGACAGTTATTACAACATGCGGGAGAAGATCCGGGAGCACATGCATCTTGTTGACACGGCAAAGGCTGCCATTTGCGCAGTAGGGCTTGAAAGTACGGCGATCCCGATAAGAGGCGGCACGGACGGAGCGAGATTATCCTACATGGGACTTCCGTGTCCTAACCTCGGAACGGGAGGGTTCAATTTTCACGGACCGTTTGAATGCATAACCGTGGAACGCATGGATCAGGCGTGTGCCGTGATAGTTAATATAATTGAAGAATACGCAAAAAATGTGATACAATAAGGGTTACTATGAAATATCTGATACTCGGAGCCGGGCCTGCCGGACTGACATTTGCAAATAAGCTGCTTGAGCGCGGAGAGGACGATCTTCTCGTTATCGAAAAAGAAGACAGTGCCGGAGGACTGTGCAGAAGCTGTGATGTTGACGGGAGCCCTTTTGATATCGGTGGCGGACATTTTCTGGATGTAAGAGATCCTGATGTAACACAGTTCGTGTTCGGATTCCTGCCCGAGAATGAATGGGACAGGTACGAGAGAGATTCGCGTATCGATCTGTACGGGGATATGATCGGGAGTCCGATAGAGGCCAATATCTGGCAGCTTCCGGAGGACTCGCAGGAGCGCTACCTTAAGCATATCGCCGAGGCGGGATGCAACAGGGGCGTGCCGATGCCCGAAAAGTTCACCGACTGGATCGAATGGAAGCTTGGCAGGGCGATAGCCGAAGACTACATGCTTCCGTATAACCGCAAGATGTTCGGTGATGATCTTGACAGCCTCGGTACTTACTGGCTTGAGAAGCTCCCCAATGTATCATATGAGGAGACAAAGCAGTCGTGCATAGACCACAAGCCATACGGAAAACAGCCCGGCCATGCGAAGTTTTACTACCCGCATACCTATGGATACGGAGAAGCATTCTTGCGGATGGCGAAGGCTCTGGGAGATAAGATACATTACAATGAACCTGTATTTTCGATCGATTACGACAACAGGACCGTAAACGGAAAATACAGCGCGGACAGGATAATAGTCACGATCCCCTGGACGAGCATAAGAGAACATACAGGACTTCCCGATGCACTTGTTCGTAATATCGGAAAGCTCCGATACAGTTCGGTAGTCACACAGTACGTTTCGGAAAACATGGACACTCAGGCACACTGGATATACTATCCGGATCCGAAGCTTTCATATCACAGGATACTCGTTCGGCATAATTTCTGTCCCGGATCGAAGGGTTACTGGACCGAGACGAACCTTACGAGATTCGACGAGGAGAAAGCACGGACGGAAGGTGAGACGTATTTTGTAAATGAATACGCATATCCTCTCAATACCGTAGGTAAGCAGGAACTGATGAAAGAGCTGCTTGAATACACGGCAACGAAGAATATATACGGACTCGGCCGGTGGGGCGAGTGGCAGCATTATAATTCGGATGTGGTCATGAAACGCGCTATGCAGATGTGTGAATCATTCTAAGTAGAGCGGGTGGCCGCACTGATGCCACAAAGCGAGTTCCGCAGACGCTCGGTTTTTACTTTGATCCATGAGGCAGAATTGAATCCGAGCGGCGAGGACTGTTTGAGCGACTGGCGCAGTGGCGGACAGGACCCGCGGATATCATAAGACAAAAGAACTGTCCCCATGTCCTATAACTTTGATTGTAAGATAGGTTTTCCTATCTATTGTGGTTGATAAATAAAACATGAGTAGAATAAGCGATTACTTCAGCGAAGAGTTAAACAGATACAGGTTTTGTGCAATTCTGATCTTTATTGCAGTCATCACTGCCCTGGCATGGCAGAGCGATGACAGCTATCACGCCTATATCATGGCGAAGAACCTCGTGGACGGAAACGGATTTGTATATAACATCGGGCAGAGGGCGACGGCGACAACTTGCCCGCTGTTCACGCTTGTCGTAGCTGCGGGATATTTTGTGATAAGGGATATGTTCTTCGTATCGCTCCTTATCAACATAGTTTTTTCAACGCTCGCTTTTCGTATACTGGTTAAGGATTTCTGCAGAACAAAGAGACAGATCGCAGCATGCCTGATCGCAGTGATCGGATCGGTGAGTTTTGTCAGTTATACGACATCGGGTCTGGAAAACAGCATGCTGTTTTTCCTCGGTGCGTGTTACGCAAAGATATATCTGTCAAGTGAAAGATATAATGCCAAAAAGATGTTCATCCTGGCAATACTCGTTGCGCTCATTGCCATGACAAGAGCAGATGCGGTGCTCATATTTGTACCGATGTCACTGTATGTGTATCTGACAAGGCGCGACGGTGTATCATTCGGAAAGGCTGTACTTCTCGGGATCGCCGGGCTTATGCCGTTTGTGCTGTGGGAGTTGTTTTCGACATTTTATTATGGATTTCCGTTCCCCAACACTGCGTATGCAAAGCTCGGGACTGATTTTCCGATAACGGATTATTTTGTAAGAGGCGGTGCGTATTATTTCAATGCGTTGCTGTGCGATCCGGTGCTGTTGATCGTTCCGATAGCCGCGATAATGGCGGCACTTCATGTCAGAAAGGCACAGTATATCCTGTTTATGGCAGGGCCTGTATTATATGGCATCTATCTTCTGTTCATAGGCGGAGACTTTATGATGGGAAGGCACTTTACTCTGTCGTTCTTCATGTCGCTTATCTGTTACATGGATATCAAGAACAGAGAGTTTACCGAACTTGGAAGAGGTGCTTCGTTCAACCGGAAGTTTGTTGTTGTGTCAGCGGCGGCGATAATATATACGTGCGTGGCATATCCGATCACACAGCAGTTCACATTCGGAAGTACGTTCGGGTCTTCCGTATCCGATGAGAGAGCGGGGTATTTCCGGACAGCAAGTCTGTTCAATAACCTGTATTCGCTTGTAAGAAATCACGAACTGTGCATCAGGAACACATGGAATGAGAACGGAGTGGACGAGCTTCGCGATTATAATATGCCCGGTGGTATCCTGGAGAGCGTACCAGGGATCACCAAGTACTACAACAACGATCTGTATCTTAATGATCTGTATGCGCTGGGAGATCCGTATCTGGCACACCTGCCTGCGGTCAAAGAGGCGGGATGGAGAATAGGACATATGTGGAGGCAGGCTCCCGAAGGCTATTCCGACATGATAAAGTTCAGCTATACTCCAAATTCGATCAGTAACGAAGACGCCAAACAGTATTACAGGATCATCGATGAGATAACGAGAGGACCTCTGTTTGATAAAGACAGGATAGCGAAGATCATAGACATCAATCTCGGAAGATATGATTATCTGATAGAGAATTATAAGGCAACTCTTGATGAAAACGGAAAACAGAAGTAAGGAGGACGACATATGACCGAAAAAGATAACCCGTTGAAGTTTTATCATTACATTCTATCTGTGCTGTTTGTTCTCGTTGGGACCGTGCTCATAGCATACTCCGAAATAGATATGGATTTTATATGTAAGTTCGCTGCCGGAGTGTTCGCAGTTGCCGGACTGGTGTCGATCGTATCCTACTGCATAAGGGATGCTGCAGTGAACTATTACAGGCTGGATCTTGTATACGGAATGATGGCGCTGTTTCTTGCGCTGGTGTTTATTACCAAGCAGGATGAGATAGCAGAATACTTACCGATCCTGATCGGTTGTATCCTTGTGGCTAACGGTGTTGTGAAGTTTCAGCACAGTATCGACATGAAACGGATAGACCGGAAGGTAAAAAAAGTATCGGAAGCATGGCTTGTGGTTATGATCTTTGCCATCATATGTACAGCGGCGGGTGTGATCACCATATATATCCCGTTTTCAGATGACAGGGCGCTGTTCATATTTGTAGGTATAGCATTTATCGTAGCCGGTGTAACCGATATTATTGCCCACTTTGTATTTAACAGGAAGGTTAAGTCATTCCGAAGCGAGATAAATCATGAGGAATCATCCGACATTACCGACATTAACGATAGTAAAGATAATACCGACAGTACAAACAGTACCGAAGAAGTTACGGCAGTTGAAGGTTCGGAGATGCCTTCCGAGATAACAGAGGATACCGCAGAGGAGGCCCCATCGGAAGATGCAGCTGATCCGGAAGCTTAAGGAAATAAGGGACAGCAGGAATTATCCGTTTCACATGCCGGGACATAAGAGGATGCAGGCAGCGGATGATCTGCTCGCAGGCATTTACGGTATTGACGTAACGGAAGTCGATGACCTTGATAATCTCCATGACGCAAAGGGGATATTAAGAGAGGCCGAAAATCATGCAGCAGCAGTATTCGGATCCTATGAAACGCATTTTCTCGTTAACGGATCCACGGGAGGCATACTTGCCGCGATAACGGGATCCGTTACGGAAAAAGATACAGTCATTGTTGCCGGTAATTGCCACAGGTCCGTGTTTAACGCGATAATGCTGAGCGGTGCCGCATGTATGCAGGTCATGCCACAGACGGAAACGTTTTGTGATATAGCCGGCAGCATATCACCGGAGTCGGTTGCTGAAGTGATAAGCAAGTGTGACCGTTCAAACAGGATCGCGGTTGTTATCACGAGCCCGACATATGAGGGCATTACAAGCGATATTGAAGCCATATATGATGTGTGTCATAAGGCGGGAGCGCTGCTCATAGTTGATGCTGCCCACGGAGCACACCTCGGTTTTTCGGATCGTTTTCCGCCAAGTCCGATAGGCATTGCGGATGTTGTGGTAACATCGGTTCACAAGACTTTGCCGGCAATGACGCAGACAGCACTTATACATATAAAAGAAGGCTGTCCCGCAGCGGAGCGGATCCGGAAGATGCTGACGGTGTTCATGACATCAAGCCCGTCGTATGTGCTGATGGCATCGATCGATTCACTGGCATATCTGCTTGAGGAACGCGGCGAGGAACTGTTTGATGCATATGTATCAAGACTTGATGATTTTTACAGTAAGGCAGAAAACTTTGAAAACCTGAGTGTATTGTGTTCTTCAAAGCTAACGACAGAGGGATCGGATCACGACAGGAGCAAGATCGTGATTACCGATCTTACCGGAAGCATGACAGGTAAAAATCTCGCGGATGAGCTTCATGACCGGTACGATATCAGTATTGAAATGGCGGCGGATACGTATGTCATACTTATGACGAGCATCGCCGATACCGATGAAGGATTTGCAAGATTATACGACGCACTTTGTGCGATCGATGAAAAGATAGAAGGAAGTATTCCGATCCCGGCATCACGTGGTATAGTAAAGAGACTGTATGACCGTATAGTCGGGAAACGTATCAGGAATGCGCTGTTTGATGATAACAGAGAATATGTTCTGCCGGAAAGATCAGAAGGCAGGACGGCGGCTGATTTTGTAACGGTCTACCCACCGGGCATCCCCGTGATGATACCGGGTGAAGTGATAACGGCCGAGGCAGCAAAAACAGTTGCCGGTGCGATAGAAAATGGTCTCTATGTGATGGGACTAAATGACGGAAAGATAGCTGTGACATGGGAAAAATATTCTACTTAACAGGTAAGAGCTGTGCCGGAAAGGACACCATATATAACATACTGATCAGGGATGAGGAACTTGCGCTGCGCCCTGTCATCCGCTATACGACAAGGCCGATCAGGGACGGCGAGATAGACGGTGTAACCTATCATTTTGTCGACATCGAAAAGTACAGAGACTACAGGCAGTCCGGCAGGATCATCGAGGAACAGGTGTACCACACGGTCTGCGGAGACTGGTATTATTTCACTGTGGATGACGGAATGATAGACCTGACAAAGGACAGTTATCTTGCCATAGGAGTACTTACCTCCTATGAAGGAACAAGAGATCACTTCGGACCCGATGCGGTCCTTCCGATATACATAGAGCTTGATGACGGCGAGCGTCTCCAGAGGGCGCTTGATCGCGAAAGACTTCCCGGGAACGGAAAGTATAAGGAGATGTGCAGAAGGTTCTTGGCCGATGCGGATGATTTTCGCGAAGAGAGGATAGAGGCACTGGGCATCCCGAAAGATTCCAGATTCGAGAACGATGATCTGGACTCCTGCGTGGAAAGGATCAGGACATGGATATTAAAGTCAATCAGGTAATGCCGCAGGCACCTGTAAATGATACGAACCAGACTAACGCACCGACAGATGATGCGTTCCGTTTCACGCTCATGAGTGCCATTGAAGAGGAAGGGCTGCAGGAGCGGCTGGGGCTGATGTATGAGGACATCACGATGCAGGGGAATAAGATCACCAAGCATATGGATGTCAAAGATATGAAGCGTTACCGCACGCTGATCAAGGAGTTCATGAATGAGATCGTCAACAGATCGCATAAGTTTTCGCGTGAGAACTTTCTTGACCGTAAGGGACGCCACAGGGTGTACGGGATCATACGGCGTGTCGATGAGACGCTGGATGAGCTCGCGCAGGAGCTGATGAAGGACGAGAAGGATCATCTCGCGATTCTCGCCAAGGTAGGCGAGATCCGCGGGCTGCTGCTTGATATTCTTACTTAAATGATACGTTTGATGTAACTAAGCGAACGATGTGAAAGTTTCTGAAAAACCCGTTGGAGCGCATCGGCGCTTGCGGAGGTTCTTTCGACGCTAGCGTCCGCTATGCGCGGAAAAGAGCGAGAGCGCGGTTTTGAAGAAACTATTCACAGCGAGAGCGTACCGGTAAAAAAATGAAATTCAGCGACATCATAGGACAATCGCATATAAGGGATCACTTGCGGATCGCGATCACATCGGGCAAGGTCAGCCAGGCCTACCTGATCACCGGCGAGAGCATGCAGGGCAAGGAATATATTGCGCGCATATTTGCGAACGCCCTCGTCTGCGAGCACCCCGTGGACGGTTATGAGCCCTGCGGTAAATGCAAGTCCTGCATTCAGGCAGCGAGCGGTAACCATCCCGACATCATCACCGTAACGCATCAGAAACCGAACACGGTGTCCGTCGATGATATAAGGGAACAGATCGTATCCGATGCACAGGTCAGACCTTACCAGAGCAACCGGAAGATCTACATCATGAACGAAGCGGAGAAGATGACGCCTCAGGCGCAGAACGCGCTTCTCAAGACGCTCGAGGAGCCGCCGGAGTATGTGGTCATAATGCTGCTTACGACATCCGTTGCTTCCATGCTGCCGACGATCATCAGCAGATGCGTGCAGCTTGATATGAGACCTGTGGAAGACAAGGTTGTGAAACAGTATCTGATGAGCGAGGTCCAGATACCGGATTACAGGGCAGATATATGCGTTGCATTCGCAAGAGGAAACATAGGCAAGGCCAGGAGTCTTGCAGCGAGTGAGGATTTCGATGAAATAAAGAACGAAGCCGTAAGAGTTCTGAAGTTCATCAGGAAGATGGATACGAGGGATCTGATCGCGACGCTTATGAAGCTAAATGATTACAAGCTCAGCGTGAATGATTTTCTTGATATCATGACGGTATGGTACAGAGACGTGCTGCTGTACAAGGCAACGATGGATGAGAGCGCGATAGTGTTCAGGGATGAGACGCAGGCTATCAGACAGGAGGCCGATGAAGACAGTTACGAGGGTATCGAGCATATACTCAGGACTATAGACAAGACAAGGCAGAGACTTCGTGCAAACGTGAATTTTGAGCTGGCGATGGAAATGTTGCTGCTTACGATAAAGGAGAATTGATATGACTAAAGTGATCGGTGTCAGATTCAGAACGGCCGGAAAGATATATTATTTCGGACCCAAGGATATCGAATTCAAAAGAGGCGATCATGTGATCGTGGAGACCGCAAGAGGCGTGGAATACGGAACGGTCGTGCTCCCCAACATGGAAGTTGAGGACGAGAAGATCAACCAGCCTCTCAAGAACGTCATCCGCAAAGCAACGGGTGATGATGATGAGAGGGAAAAGAGGAACCGTGAAAAAGAGAAGGACGCATACAAGATATGTCTTGAGAAGATCCATAAGCACGGTCTGGAGATGAAGCTCATCAACGCGGAGTACACGTTTGACAACAACAAGGTGCTGTTCTATTTTACGGCAGACGGAAGAGTTGATTTTCGTGAACTCGTCAAGGATCTTGCAGGAGTGTTCAGGACAAGGATAGAGCTTCGTCAGGTAGGCGTGCGCGATGAGACCAAGATACTCGGAGGAATGGGCATATGCGGTCGTCCCTTGTGTTGTCATGAGTACCTGGCTGATTTTGCACCCGTGTCGATCAAGATGGCGAAGGAACAGAACCTGTCACTCAATCCGACGAAGATCTCGGGCATATGCGGCAGACTCATGTGCTGCCTGCAGAATGAGGCACAGGTATATGAAGAGCAGGGAAGGCGCCTTCCGAGGATCGGCGATGCTGTCACTACTCCTGACGGGCTTAAGGGAGAGGTAAGAGAGACCAATGTGTTAAAGCAGCTCGTCAAGGTTGTTGTTGAGGTCGATGATGAGAAGGAACTGCGTGAGTATCACGTGGATGAGATCAAGTTCAAATCGCGTCACAAGAAGGATCAGAAAGGCAAGAAGTCCGATGAAGAGATCAAGGAAGAGCGCGAACTCAAAGAGCTTGAAAGATTAGAAAAGAAAGATGGAAAATCCAAACTGGACGACGATTGAACTGAATGAGGGAGAGCGGGTAGACGACCTCGAAAGATGCGGATATAAGATAATCCAGAATCCTCAGATGTTCTGTTTCGGAATGGATGCCGTGCTGTTGTCGGGATACGCATTTGCCAAGAAAGGTGAAAAAGTCCTGGATCTGTGTACGGGAAACGGGATAGTACCGATACTGATGGCGGCCAAAACACAGGCGGAGCGTCTGGTAGGAATTGAGATACAAAAAGAGGCAGCGGATCTTGCCAAAAGAAGTGTTGCCGCTAACGGACTTAATGAACGTGTGAACATCATATGTGCCGATATCAAGGACGCACAGGACTATCTGCAGGCGGGAGTGTTTGATGTCGTAACCTGTAATCCGCCTTATATGATAAGTGAACACGGGATCAAAAATCCCGATTCGCCGAGAGCCATAGCAAGGCATGAGATAATGTGTACGTTTGATGATGTTGCAACAGTTGCGGCAAAGATGCTGCGGCCGGGCGGCAGACTGTTTCTTGTTCACAGACCGTTCCGGCTTACCGATATATTTGAGACTCTTACGAAGCACGGTCTTGAGCCGAAGAGGATGAAGCTTGTTCACCCGTATGTGAACAGGGATCCGAACATGGTGCTGATCGAAGCGAACCTCGGAGGAAGAAGAAGGCTTACGGTAGAGCGGCCTCTCATCGTGTATGAGTCGCCGAACTGTTATACCAAGGAAATATATGATATATATGGTTATTGAACATGAATGATGCACCAAAACAGGGTATGCTCTATCTGTGCGCAACGCCGATCGGAAACCTGGCGGACATAACGGAGAGGGTTCTTGAAACGCTCCGGTCTGTTGACATCATTGCGGCAGAGGATACACGCAACAGCATTAAACTGCTGAACCGGTTTAATATTAATACAGAGCTGACGAGTTATCATGAATATAACAGATACGACAAGGCAAACGAACTGATCGACAGGATCAGGGAAGGAAAAAATGTGGCAGTGATCACGGATGCGGGAACACCTGCCATATCGGATCCCGGGCAGGTACTTGTCGATATGTGCCACAAAGCCGGAATAACCGTCACGTCCCTTCCCGGACCGTGCGCGGCGATAACCGCTCTTGCCATGTCGGGTATCGACAGCAGACGATTTTCGTTTGAAGGATTTCTTCCGTCTGATAAAAAAGTAAGGCGCCGGATACTTGAAGACCTGGCAGGAGAGACTCGCACCGTTATCATATATGAGGCGCCGCACCATCTGCTGTCTACGCTCGAGCAGCTCTTCGAGCATCTGGGAGACCGCGAGATCGCGATATGCAGGGAGCTTACGAAGAAGTTTGAAGAAGTAAAAAGGATGCGGCTTGCTGAGGCGGTCGGGTATTACAAGGCCAATGAACCGAGAGGAGAATTCGTGCTGGTTCTTGAAGGAAAGTCCCGTGAGGAGATGAAGCGCGAGCAGGAAGAAGAGTACCGGGAGATGTCACTTGAGGAGCACATGGCGATGTATGAATCCCGCGGCATGGACCATAAGGAAGCGATGAAAAAAGTCGCAGCCGACAGGGGAGTATCAAAGAGAGATATCTACAATCAATTGATCATAGAGAGTAATGGGAGGAGCTGATAACATGGAGAGAGAAAAATACTACATCACGACCGCGATAGCTTATACGTCCGGTAAACCGCATATCGGAAACAGCTATGAGATAGTCATGGCTGATGCGATAGCCAGGTTCAAAAAGCTTGAGGGTTATGATGTATGGTTTCAGACGGGAACCGATGAGCACGGACAGAAGATCGAGGAAAAAGCTGCCGCTGCATCGGTTACACCCAAGGAGTTCGTTGACGGTGTCGCAGGACAGATAAAAGATATCTGCGACAGTCTGAATGTCGGATACGATCGCTTTATCAGAACTACGGATGAAGATCATGAAAAGCAGGTGCAGAAGATCTTCAAGAAGATGTATGACAAGGGTGATATATACAAAGGTTCCTATGAGGGAATGTACTGCACACCCTGCGAATCGTTCTGGACGGAAAGTCAGCTTGTCGACGGAAAATGTCCCGACTGCGGCAGAGAGGTCAAGCCGGCCAAAGAGGAGGCATATTTCTTCAAGATGAGTAATTATGCCGACAGACTGATCGACTATATCAACAGCCATCCAGAGTTTATTCAGCCCGTATCGCGTAAGAATGAGATGATGAACAATTTCCTTCTTCCGGGACTGCAGGATCTGTGTGTCAGCCGTACCTCGTTCAAGTGGGGCATACCGGTTGATTTTGATGACAACCATGTTGTATACGTGTGGCTCGATGCTCTGACAAACTATATAACAGGTATTGGATATGATGCTGAAGGGGATTCGACCGAACAGTTTAATAAGCTGTGGCCGGCGGATCTTCACCTGATCGGAAAAGATATAATAAGATTCCATACGATATACTGGCCGATATTCCTGATGAGTCTCGACCTTCCTATCCCGAAGCAGGTGTTCGGACATCCGTGGCTGTTGCAGGGCGGCGAGAAGATGAGCAAGTCAAGAGGGAACGTGATGTATGCGGATGACCTCATCAGGCTGTTCGGACTTGATGCGATCAGATATTTTGTTCTTCACGAGATGCCTTATGACAATGACGGAACTATAACATGGGAACTTGTAACGGAGCGCTACAATTCCGATCTTGCAAACATACTCGGTAATCTTGTTAACCGTACGATATCAATGAGCAACAAGTATTTTGACGGATTCGTCAGCCGCACCGGAGCGCAGGAGCCGGTTGATGAAGACCTCAAGGCTGTATGTACGGCCGCAGCGGTAAAGACAAAAGAGAAGATGGATCAGATGCGTATGGCGGATGCCATAACCGAGGTATTCAATATCTTCAGACGCTGCAACAAGTATATCGATGAGACAGAACCGTGGGTACTTGCCAAAGATGAGGCAAACAGAAACAGACTGTCGGAAGTAATGTACAATCTTGTTGAAGGCATATGTATCGGTGCCAATCTGCTCAAGCCTTTCATGCCTGATACGGCCGATAAGATACTGATGATGCTGTACGGAACGGAAAGGGATTTTGATTTACTGTCGGAGTTCGGCGTATATGCAAGCGGCACAAAAGTGACCGATACACCGGAAGTTCTGTTTGCAAGAAAGAAACTTGAAGATATCATGGCTGAGGTTTCAAAGATACAGGAAGCACAACGGCAAGAATACGAAAAGGAAAACAGGTAGGAGGGATGATCATGAAAAAGATAACAGCGATCATAACAATGCTCACACTTACACTCGGTATGACGGTAAGTGCATATGCGTCTCAGACGATAACATTTGATGAATCCGGAAACGGAACAGTTACGGTCAAGAATGAAAAGAAGGGTTATCTTGCACTCGGTGCCGACCTTACCGCCGATCAGAAGAGTACGGTCCTTGCCCTTCTCGGAGTATCAGAGGCTGAGCTTGGAGATTATGATATAGCAACGGTCACAAATGCGGAGGAGCATGCAGCGCTTGACAAGTATATCGACTCAGCTGTCATCGGCAGAAGATCGTTATCATCAGTACTTGTTAAGCCCGCACAGAGCGGTCACGGAGTTGTGGTCACCACGCACAATATCAATTACTGTACGACCAACATGTACAGAAATGCACTTATCACGGCAGGAGTTACGGATGCGGATATAACCGTTGCGGCACCGTCTCCGATATCGGGTACGGCAGCTCTTATCGGTGCTCTCAAGGCATACGGAAACATGAGCGGAGAACAGGTCAGCGAGAAAGCTCTCGACACGGCGCTCAATGAACTTGTTACGACCGGTGAGATCAAGGAAGCCGTCGGATCCGATGATCAGGCTGAGGAGTTCATATCGTATATCAAGACTGTGGTAGCAACGAACGATCTTAACACGAAGGAAGAGATCGAAGCAGCCATCCGTAAGGGAATGGTTGACCTTAATGTCAAACTGTCGGATGAAGAGATCGCCCGGACAGTCGACCTTATGATGAAAGTCAAGGCTATGGGGATCGATTACAAAGTCCTGGCTGAACAGGCTGATGATATCTATGCAAAATACAAGGACGATATCAAGGCCGGAACATTTGATATCAGCAAGGTAAACATTGATGATCTCGGACTTACCAAGATAGTCGGTGATGCGATCACGAATACCGTTAAGAGTATAGGAACCGGCATCGCGAATTTCTTTACGAGTTTGTTCAAATGATGGATTATGAGGTCAGACCTCTTAAGAGAAAAGACTGGGATATGGCCATGCAGCTTGCATGGGATACCTTTCTTGTGTATGAAGCGCCGGACTATGAACCGGAAGGCGTGAAGAACTTTCATGATTTTGTAAAGGGCGACGAACTGAGGAACATGTTCGCGCTTGGCTCATACAAAGCATGGGGTTCGTTTGATAAGGAAGGTGTCATAGTCGGTGTACTCGGAGTCAGGAACAACTGGCACATTTCGCTTTTGTTCGTTGAGCCGTCGTTCCACCATCAGGGCATAGCAACATCCCTCTTAAAACATGTATTTGCTGAAGCGGCAGGAGAAGGTGCAACGGAGATGACGGTATTCTCGTCTCCGTTTGCTGTTCCGTTTTATCATAAGATGGGATTTACGGATACAGGACGTGAAAAAACCACTGACGGCATAAGATACACACCGATGAGGATAGAACTGTTTTGATTGCTTTT
>JAFZQP010000079.1 GCA_017620345.1 Lachnospiraceae bacterium | reverse complement strand
CTTCGTAATGTAAGAGCATATATTCCCGAGTATCCGGTAGGCGATGCTGAGGACTGTGCAGACATGATCCACACATTCATTCCTGTAGCAAGAGCCGTATACGCACTTAAGAACCTTAAGATCTTTACATTCGGACCGAGACCTCAGAACTTCTTTGCATGTAATGCTCCTATCAAGCAGCTTTACAATATCGGTGTTGAGATAGAAGAGAATTCAGAGCTTGACCTGTTTGAATCATTCAACAAGCATGCAGGAGACTCAAGGATCGCAGAGGTAGCCAAGGATATGGCTGCAGAGCTTGGTGATGGTAACAAGAAGCCCGAGGTTCTTGACAAGCTCGCTCAGTACGAGATCACACTTCTCGATTGGATCGAGGAGCACAAGGGCTCCAAGGAGTTCTTCGCTATCGCCGGTAAGTGCTGGCCTGCATTCCAGACACAGTTCGGATTCGTTCCCTGCTTTGTTAATTCAAGACTTACGGGACGCGGCATACCGGTAGCCTGCGAGGTTGATATTTACGGTGCTCTTTCAGAGTTCATCGGTACATGCGTAAGTGATGATATCGTTACACTCCTTGACATCAACAACTCTGTTCCCAAGTGCATGTACAAGGATTCGATCGAAGGCAAGTTTGATTACAAGCTTACAGATACATTCATGGGATTCCATTGCGGAAATACATGCTCCAAGAAGCTTACAAAGGGCGAGATGAAGTATCAGGCTATCATGGCACGTGCTCTTCCCATCGAGGTTACGAACGGAACGCTCGAAGGAGACATCGTACCGGGAGATATCACATTCTATCGTTTGCAGTCTACGGCTGACAACACGCTTCGTGCATACGTTGCGGAAGGAGAGGTACTTCCTGTTGCAACAAGATCATTCGGTGGCACAGGCGTATTCGCGATCAAGGAAATGGGAAGATTCTACCGTTACGCTCTGATCGACGGCAATTATCCTCACCACGGCGCAGTTGCATTCGGACATCACGGCAAGGCTCTTATCGATGTATTCAAGTACATCGGAGTATGTCCGTGTGAGATCGAGTTCAACAGACCGGAAGGAAACCTGTACAAGACGGAGAATCCTTACAAGTAATATTATATTTTTATAAATAGAAGAGTCCTTGCTATATTTTTCCGGGACGCTCCCGCTCATTGTCCTCGGTGCTCACGTTACTAAGTTCGTGAGATACCTCACTAAGTAACGAGCCTGCGGAATGCCCTGAAAAATATACAAGGACTCTTCTTTAATGTAAATCCTTGTATTTGTGGTATTGTGTTTGTGATATTGTGTTTTGACACTCCCCAATGCTTGCGGTATAATTCGTGCTATGAAGATAATCATCAACATTGTTCTTGGAAGTTTAATAATCGGATATTTCTTCGGATGTATCAATTTTTCTTACATCGTATCCAGGATCAAAGGATTTGATATCAGGCACTACGGGTCCGGAAATGCCGGAGCATCAAATGTAGTGATCGTGATCGGCAAGAAGGCCGGGTTATTTGTTGCGTTGTTTGATATATTCAAGGCTTTTTTGGCGTATAAACTGGCACAGTACCTGTTTCCGGAAGCATTTCTTGACGGTATAAGCTGTGCGGGGATGATCGCGGGAGTCGGTGCGGTACTCGGACACATCTTTCCTTTCTATCTTGGCTTTAAGGGAGGCAAAGGACTTGCGTGCTACGGAGGAACGATACTTGCCATTGATGTAAGGCTGTTTCTCGTATTGTTTGTTGTGGCACTGTTCATTGCAGTGATAACGGATTATATCTGTTTTGCACCGATCACGATGTCGTTCATTGCACCGCTGACGGTCGGGGTTGTGTACCATGCATGGATCCCGGCGGGGATACTTGGAATTGCCGGGGTAGCGTTACTGTACAAACACGCGCAGAACATTGCGAGGATACGCTCGGGAAGCGAACTTCGATTCCATTTCCTGTGGAGAAGGCAGGATGAATCGGAGAGATTCGGTATAGTAGATGACGGGAAAGAGATATTTAACAGGGAAGTTACAAAATAAGTATAAGCAGAGAGGAACTGTATTATGGAAGAATCAACGGTCAGCAAGAGTAAGCAGAAAAGAGAAGAGCGCGCTGCGAGCGTAGCCAGGAAGAAAAGAGAGAGCCTTATATGGAAGATCGTGGGCGCTGTTATAGTCGTTGCCCTCATCGGTCTTGTGGTATTCGGTGTTGTAAGAGCCATCATCAAGGAAGCCAATACGATAACACCAAGCAGCGATTATTCGGCACAGCTTGAAGATAACGGATTTATCAAAGGCATCAAGGCTACGGATTATGTGACGCTTTGCGATTACAAGCATATGGTCGTTCCCGAGAGTGAGGTCACTTATACGGATGAAGAGTTCCAGGCCGTGATCAAGCAGAATCTTGAAAATCATCAGGTTCTGTCGGAAGAAGGTACCGTAAAAGACGGTGACAAGGTAAACATCGACTATGTCGGAACAATGAACGGCGAAGAATTTGAAGGCGGTAACTCAGGCGGAAACGGATATGACCTTACAATAGGAAGTAACCAGTTCATAGAGGGCTTTGAGAGTCAGCTTATCGGACATAAGCCGGGCGAGGAATTTACGATCGATGTTACTTTCCCCGAAGACTACAGCACTGAAGAACTTGCAGGCAAACCCGCACAGTTTGACGTAACCATCCATGGAATATATGTGGATCCCGAGTATAATGATGAATTTGTACAGGAGTACTATTCTGATATGGGTTCGACAGTTGCGGAATATGAGCAGTATCTTAAAGACAGCCATCGCGAGTCGTCGATTCATGACTATGTCGAGACACACCTTGTTGATGATTCAACTGTCATCAAGTACCC
Organism: Lachnospiraceae bacterium; assembly: GCA_017620345.1. The sequence goes on along the minus strand of JAFZQP010000079.1, from coordinate 14,145 downwards.
GAAGAAGTATTATAAGCAGACAATGGCTACAACCAAATATGCGGATGTTGAGTCATATCAGTATATGAGTCAGATGTACCAGCAGTACGGTATGGATGCAGGCACATTTGAGGATTATATTGGAAAGACCGATGAGGAATATGATGCTGATATCACTGAAAGAGCACAGGAATTCGTCAAGTCCGATCTTGTATATCAGGCGATCCTCGAGAGTGAAGGCATTGATTTTACCGCAGAGGAAGCTGAGTCTATCGTAAAAGAGATATACGGTGGAGACGATTACTACAACAGTTCCGTTGAGAGTCACGGAAAGGGTTATGTAGCAAGAGAAGCCATCAAGAAAAAGGCGGTTGATATCGCTCTTGAGACAGCAACAGTAAAATAAGATTCGAATGGGGATCTGAGATGTCGGAATATATAAAGTTAAGAGACCTGGCCGCTCATCTGGGACTGAAGCGGGGCGACAGGGTATATGTCACGAGTGATGTAAAAGGTCTGCTGTATGAGATAATGCATCACTATGACGAGACGGATCTTAATATCCTTATCGACGGAATAATAGATATAATAGGAAATGAGGGAACGCTTGCGTTCCCTACATTTAATTGGAGCTTTTGCGGGGGCGAGCCTTTTGATTATTACAAAACGCCTGCCAAGACAGGATCGCTGTGCAAGATCGCAATGGAGCGCAGTGATTTTAAGAGAACCCGTCACCCGATATATTCGTTTGCGGTATGGGGTAAGGATACCGACGAACTGTGTGCGCTTGATAACAAAAGTTCTTTCGGGGACGATTCTCCGTTTGCGTACATGGTAGAGCACGGATACAGGAATCTGTTCATCGACAAGGATCTGGAACATTCTTTTGTATTTGTTCACTATGCGGAACAATCGGTCGGTCACCTTCATGATAACTACAGATATCTCAAGGATTTTACGGCGGATTATACGGATGAAAACGGAGTTACTACAAGACGCACTTATGATATGAACGTAAGGGCTCTTGATAAGGACGTGACAAATGTCATATATGCCTTTGAGGATGAGTTCATCGAAAAAGGTATAATGAAGAGATTCTATCTCAACGGTCTGGAGTTCAAGATCATTGAACTGGCGCAGTCCCATCCGATACTTCAGGAAGATGTAAGACATAACAGGAGCCGCAGAATATGCTCATATATCGGACAGGATAACCCGTATCTTGAGGATGGAAAAGAGATGTTCCGGCGGGCTACACAGCTGTTTCCCATATGCAGGAGCATTATGGGAAAGGGAGTCCGCGATACGTTTGAAATACTTCGCAGATACATGCCTGACATGAAGCTCTATGAAGTTCCCACGGGTACGCAGGTATTTGACTGGACGATACCGAACGAGTGGACGATAAGGGAAGCCTATATTGAAAATGAAAACGGGGAGAAGATAGTTGATATGAAAGTCAACAATCTCCACGTTATGGGATACTCGACGCCTGTTGATGAGTGGATGGATCTGGCGGATCTTAAAGAACATATATATACGCTCAAGGATCAGCCGCACTATATACCTTACTGCACATCATATTACAAAGAACGCTGGGGATTCTGCATGAGCGATGATCAGCTAAAGAGTCTTCCCGACGGAAAGTATCATGCATATATAGATTCGGAACTGGCCCCCGGGTCGTTGACATACGGAGAACTGCTGATCCCGGGCAAGAGCAAAGAGGAGATCTTTTTCAGCTCATATATATGCCATCCTTCCATGGCAAACAATGAATGTTCAGGGCCGGCAGTCATGTCAAAACTTGTAGAGTACGTGAGCCTTATGAAGGACAGAAAATACTCATACAGGTTTGTGCTCCTGCCTGAGACGATCGGAGCTATCACTTATTTATCGCGTAATCTTGAAGTTATGAAAAAAAATATCATCGCCGGATTCAATATAACATGTGTTGGTGATGACAGGGCATACTCGATCGTACACAGCAGATATGCAAATACACTTGCCGACAGGGTACTGATGAATGTACTCAAAGGTATGGATCCGAAGTTCTGTGAATATTCCTACCTGGAAAGAGGCAGTGACGAGAGACAGTACCAGGCGCCGGGAGTGGATATCCCGCTTGTATGTTTTTGCAGGTCGAAATACCATGTGTATCCGGAGTATCATACCGGTGCGGATAATCTGGATATAATATCACCGGACGGACTGGCGGGAAGTCTTGATGTGCTGCTTAGGTGTATCGAGGCGCTCGAGAATAACTGCAAGTACAGGATCAAATGTCTGTGTGAGCCTCAGTTCGGAAAAAGAGGACTTATGCCCACGACTTCTAATAAGGAAAGTTATAAAGACACACTTATACTGAAAGACATAGCCGCATATGCGGACGGAACGAACGATCTGTTTGAACTGAGTGAATATATAGGACACTCGGTCCATGATATGCTGCCTACCATAAAGAAGATGGCAGAAGCCGGACTTATTGAGTAGTTGTGTCAAGTTTTCTATGAAAACTTGACATGTAGCGTCAGCCCCTTCGACGAAGTCGAATCCAAATGGGCTGACGTTCAAATACAGGAAAGGATCATTATGACACACGAAGAGATTTTGGAAATAGTCCGCCGGATATTCCGGGACGTATTTGATGATGAAGATCTGGAAGTGAACGACTCGACCAATTCTTCGGATATAGAAGACTGGGATTCGCTTGAGCACATAACGCTCGTTGTATCAATGGAGAAGGAATTCAACCTGAAATTCGATCTCAAGGAAGTAAACGAACTTGCCAACGTTGGCGAGATGGTCGATCTGATCGCAAGCAAACTCTGACAGGTACAGCACATGAATGAATACACATATGACGAGATACAGATAGGTCAGAAGGAAAGCTTTTCCGTGACTGTTACGGAAGAGATGATGAAGTCTTTCCGTGATATCACAGGTGACATCAATCCCCTTCACAATGACAGTGAGTATGCGACGTCAAAAGGTCATCCCGGCCGTGTGGTATATGGGATGCTGACAGGCTCGATGCTCTCTGCGCTTGCGGGAGTGTACCTTCCGGGTAAGCGAAGTCTCATACAGGAGGTCAAACTCAAATTCGCCAAGCCGGTATACGTCGGAGATACACTTACAGTTGAAGGTATTGTGGAAGAAAAACATGATGCGTACTCGCTCATAATTCTTAAAGTTGCGATACGTAACCAAAACGGAGATAAAGTCTGCAAGGCAAGGATGCAGATCGGAGTTGATAAAACATAAGCAGATGGCATGAATCTTATTAATGTTCGTGCGTTTGAAGTGTTCCCTCGAAAACGCGCTCCCGCTCATTTCCGCGCATAGCGGACGCTAACGTCGAAAGAACCTCCGTAAGCGCCGATGCGCTCCAAAGGTTTTCTCGGAAACATTCAAAGCACTCACGCAGTAGACAGTAAAGGCACGAAAGAAAAGGAAAAACAGGAGGAACAGCATATGACACCACAGGAAACTTTACAGCAATGGATAAGCGAGTCGGATAATATCGTTTTTTTCGGCGGAGCCGGAGTATCAACCGAGAGTGGCATTCCGGATTTTCGAAGCGTGGACGGATTGTACAATCAGAAATATGATTATCCTCCGGAAACGATCCTTTCGCATACTTTTTACAGAAGTAAGCCTGAAGAATTCTACAGATTCTACAGGGATAAGATGCTGTGCACGACGGCAAAGCCGAACAAAGCTCATCTGAAACTGGCAGAACTTGAGAAAGCAGGGAAACTTAAGGCGGTCGTTACACAGAACATAGACGGTCTGCACCAGGCTGCGGGAAGCAAAGAAGTCATGGAACTTCACGGAAGCGTTCTGCGCAATTACTGTGAGTCCTGCGGAAAAATGTTTGATGTTAACTATATAATAGACAGTGAAGGCGTTCCCAAATGTGACAAGTGCGGAGGACCTGTCAAGCCGGATGTTGTGCTGTACGAAGAAGGACTTGATAATACTATAATGAGCAAGTCCGTAAACTATATCTCAAACGCGGATGTACTTATAATAGGAGGTACAAGTCTTGCGGTATATCCTGCGGCCGGACTCATCGATTATTACAGGGGTCATAAGCTTGTTTTGATCAATAAGTCAAAAACGCCGATGGATGCCAGAGCAGATCTTGTGATAAATGACAGTATTGGAGAGGTTTTGGGTGCGATAAAGGTGTGATTTTTGTGATCAAAACCTCTTGAAAACGCGTTAACTATATGGTATCATACCATTTCGTGATACAATTTTTCCTTGCTTTCAAGGATGCGCGAGCGTCCATTTGAAGGCCATCAGTCCAAAAGGAGGTACCAGGCATGAGCAAATATGAATTATGCGTTGTTCTTAATGCTAAGATCGAAGACGACGAGCGTGCTGCCATAATCGAAAAGATCAAGAATTATGTCGATCGTTTCGGTGGTGCGGTCACAAACGTGGACGAGTGGGGCAAGAAGAGACTGGCATACGAGGTACAGAAGATGAGAGAAGGCTTCTACTATTTCGTTCAGTTTGATGCAGAGCCCACAACGCCCATCGAGATCGAAAATCGGATCCGCATTATGGATAACGTTCTTCGTTATCTCTGCGTTAAGGCAGAAGCGTAATAGAAAGTGAGTTTACATGAATAAAGTAATATTAGTTGGAAGACTTACCCGTGACCCCGATGTGAGATACTCGTCAGGCGACAATGCAATGGCAATAGCGAGATATACACTCGCTGTAGACAGAAGAGGCAGGAGAGATTCTGCCGGAAGCGACCAGCCTACAGCTGATTTTATCGGTATTGTAGCATTCGGCAGGGACGGTGAGTTCGCAGAGAAGTATCTTCGCAAAGGTTCAAGGATCCTCGTTGAGGGACGTATCCAGACGGGCAGTTACACTAATAAGGAAGGACAGAAGGTCTATACCACGGATGTTGTAGTGGAGCGTCACGAGTTCGTTGACAGCAAGTCTTCGTCCGGCGGATCAGGCGATTCATATGTTCCCGCACAGGGACAGGACAATCAGGCTGACAGCGGAGACGGATTCATGAACATTCCCGACGGGATAGACGAGGAACTTCCGTTCAGTTAAGTAGGAGGTAATCATTATGGCTTTTGATAAAGCACAAAACGGCGATAGAGAAGATGCACCGGTAAGGAGAAGAAATCCCATCCACAGACGCAAGAAGGTTTGCGTATTCTGCGGCAAGGAAAAGGCTCTTGATTATAAGGATGTTGCAACTCTGAAGAAGTATGTTTCCGAAAGAGGAAAGATCCTTCCGAGAAGGATCACAGGCAACTGTGCAAGACATCAGAGAGCACTTACGGTTGCGGTTAAGCGTGCCCGTCACGTTGCGTTGATGCCGTATACAGCTGATTAATGCAGATAGGAGGGACCCGCTTGCGGGAGGAACCTGTCTGCACGTGGAGCGCCCATCGCCGAAGGCGATCTAAATGCGCGACACTCATATAAAGAGGGTAACAAGGGGACGGAATACCGTCCCCTTGTCTTGTAAACGGAGGTTACAAAAATGAGGAAAAAAATCATACTATTTGCATTGATGATGGCCATGGGACTAACCTGTTCGGTCCCCGCACAGGAGATTGATGAGTTTCCTGAGGACTTTGAAGGGATAGTTGACGAAGGCTTCGCAGGGATAGATGAAGGTACGGAGCCTGAAGGATACGATGAGTTCTGCTCGGGTGATATCATTGAGGTTGATATCACCGGGACATACTATACACTTCCTGCACAGACCATCCTTGATCAGATCAACAGGATACGAAAAGAGGCATATGATGAGGGACTTGTAGAAAAGTACGTGCCTATCAAGTGGTCTGCCGTTTTGGAGAGCTCGTCAAGGAAGAGAGCAATGGAGGCCGGGATCACAGTTGCTCATGAAAATCTCTATGGCGGAAGCATATGGGAATATTGGGATGAAGGCGGCTTTTGGGGAGGCGGAGAAAACCTGGCATGGAATAATACCCATAATGCAGCAGGTATCACAGAAGGGATCAATCAGTTCTATTCGGAAAAGAAAGACTATCTGCTCGAGTTGCAGGGGAAGAGCCATGGACAGACCGGTCATTATACGAGTATGATCAATCCTTCGTTTGAATATGTCGGAGTAGCCGGATGTCAGATGAGCTGTACACCAAACGGATGGTTTACCGTTGCGATGCAGCTCGGAGGGACTTCATATCTGGGACCGGTTGACGAGACAAAGGATACTACAACAGGTAAGGTTACAAACCGCTTAAAAGCATCATCCGATCATATAAGCAAAATATCTGTCAGCGGCCCATCACTGCTTGATGTGGGACTTACAGCCGAGTGCTCCATGTCAGGAACGATAAGTTACAAAAATTGTTACGGTACCTCCAATGAGGCATTTACGCTCGCAGGTTCCGGAGACGGCGGAGTATCATGGAGCAGTTCGGATGATTCGGTCGTATCGGTAGATAATAACGGTATTGTGACCGCAATATCTGCAGGAAGTGCGACGATAACAGCGACAGCCGGCAAACTCTCAAGATCCATTGATATCATTGTTGTTTCCGGTGATATCAAACCGGATTCCGTTGTGCTTGATAAGAACAGCGTTGAACTTAACGAAAAAGAGATATATCAGCTGCAGGCAAAGATAATACCCGAAGGGATCGAAGGTATTGTAGTATTTTCATCCGATGACACGGAGATTGCATCAGTAGATCAAAGCGGACTGATCACTGCAAATAAAGCAGGAATTGCTCATATCACGGCTTCATGCGAGGAAGCGAAACCGGGTGTGTGTACGGTAAAAGTCACAGCATCAGATGTAGAGCCTGAGGACAGCCCATACGGTGGTGGCAGTACGGATGGTCTGTGGGTTTCAACATCGGGATTTAAGCCGAGTGCGGAATATACCGGAAAACCGGTCATCCAGGACGGTATAAGGGTATTCTATGGAAATAAACTTCTTACGGAAGGCACTGATTTTTCACTTTCATATAAATATAATGTTGATGCAGCCTCGGCAGATGATAAGAATGCTCCCCGTGTGACCATTACATTGAAGGGACAGTTTACGGGAAGCCGGGATTATCCGTTTACTATCACAGCAGTTGATATAGGGGAGACGGCAAAAGTTACCGTTCAGGGAGAACAGACCATCGTCGGAAACGGAAAACCGCAAAAGCCTGTCCCACAGTTGTATTTTGCAGGGAAAAAACTTGCCGACAAGAAGGATTTTACATGTGATTACAACGATGCGGATTATTCATCGGCAGGCGTCCACACAATAAATGTAAAAGGAATCGGTAATTTCACCGGCGAAAGGACATATCGTTTCAGGATATCCGATGCTGCCCATGACCTTGGAAAAGCATCTGTGACCATAGCGTCATCTGATCCGGCCGATAAGAAGATATATTTCAGGGGCGAAATTAAACCTTCGGATCTTAAGGTCACCGTTAAGATAAAGGGAAATGTTGTTCCGGAAAACCTCTACAGTATAACATCCGTTCCGAGCAAGCCGGGTAAGGGCAGCGTCACCATAGAGCCTACCGATGAAGGAAGAGCGCAGGACTATTGCGGATACAAGATCGTTAACATTACAAGTTATGCCGACAGGGACATGAAAAAAGTGACGATCGAGAACTTTACATCGGAGAAAATCTTTGACCTTACCGAAGCAAGGACAGTTGTCGGGATCACACAGGATCCGGTCCTGAAGTATAACGGTGATATCATGGCGGAAGGCAAAGATTATACGGTAACATATTCGTCCAATAAAAAAGCGGGAAATGCAAAGGTAACTTATACGGGACTCGGACGTTATGGCGGAAAGATCACGAAGAGTTTTAAGATCAAGCCGTATTCCGGAACGCTTTTGGCTGAGTTTGACAGCAGTATGACGTTCACCAAGGGTGGTGTTGTTCCTGTAGTGAGTGTGAGCGATCCGAAGAAAGCCGTTCTTGATCCCAAAACAGATTACTCCGTGAGCATTATCGCGCGCAGCAACACAAAGCCCGGAACGATGAAGTTTTGTATCATAGGAAAAGGGAACTTTAAGGGATACCGATCGGAAGAGTATTCCGTTACGATAGAAAACGGAAATCTGAAAAACGGAACTATGATATTAAAAGATATGAAAGCTGTTTCAAAGGGAGAAGGATGGAAGTCTCCGGTCAAGATCACGGACTCTAACGGAAAGGCTCTCTCAGCCGGAAAGGACTATAACAAAAGAATAGTTTACTATTATAATGGGATATCGTCCGAATCCGTTCCTGCAGCAGGCACCATCATTTATGTGACGGTATACGGTATCAATGATTATTCCGGATCATCCGTAACCGGATCGTATATGATCAAATAAGACAGAAGGACCATCCGCGGTCACTCATTGACATTTATATCTGCGGCGGATAAACTAGTACTTGAACGCATAAATGCGTTATTGCGTTAAAGCAGAAAATCTATTATTGGAGGGTGATCATGCCTATAACAGAATTACTGGAAAGAAATGCAGATAAGTATCCGAATGATGTGGCACTTGTTGAGATCAATCCCAAGATCAAGGAGACAAGACGTGTTACATGGAAGGAATACGAATTGATAGAAAGTACCAACAAGGAGTCATATCGCAGAGAGATTACATGGGGTGTCTTTGACGAAAAGGCAAACAGATTTGCCAACTATCTCATGTCCATGGGGATCAAGTCGGGACATAAGGTAGGTATAATCATGATGAACTGCCTTGAGTGGCTGCCGATATATTTTGGCGTGCTCAAGACGGGAGCTATGGTCGTTCCGTTCAACTTCAGATACTCATCGGATGAGATCATGTACTGTGCGAAGCTGTCGCAGATCGACATACTCGTGTTCGGACCGGAGTTTATCGGACGTATCGAGGAGATATGTGACGAACTGTCGAAGAAGAGACTTCTTATATATGTGGGAGATAACTGCCCTACTTTCGCAGAAGATTACAAAGAGGCTGTTGCCAATTGCTCGAGCGTTCGCCCTGATGTAAAGATAACGGATGATGATGAAGCAGCCATCTATTTTTCGTCGGGAACGACGGGATTTCCCAAGGCGATACTTCATAAGCACAGGTCGCTTATGCACTCGGCAGCGTGTGAGCAGAACCATCACGGACAGCAGAGGGATGATGTATTCCTGCTGATCCCGCCGCTTTATCATACGGGTGCGAAGATGCACTGGTTCGGAAGTCTTCTGTCGGCATCCAAGGCGGTGCTTCTTCAGGGAACAGCTCCTGAGATAATACTTGACGCCGTATCAACGGAGAAGTGTACGATCGTCTGGCTCCTTGTTCCGTGGGCGCAGGATATTCTGGAAGCAATAGAAAGCGGAAGAGTTAATCTTGCCGATTATGAACTGTCACAGTGGAGGCTCATGCATATAGGAGCACAGCCTGTTCCGAGGAGCCTTATCAAGAAGTGGAAGGAGATCTTCCCTCACCATCAGTATGATACCAACTACGGTCTGTCCGAATCGATCGGACCCGGCTGCGTACATCTTGGTGTTGAGAACATTGACAAGGTAGGATGCATCGGAAAGGCCGGTTATGGTTGGGAGACCATGATCGTCGGTGAGGACCGCAAGCCCGTTAAGCGCGGAGAGGTCGGAGAACTGGCTGTCAAGGGACCCGGTGTCATGGAGTGCTATTACCATGATCCCAAGTCCACGAAGGAAGTTCTGGCTGACGGATGGCTGTACACGGGTGATATGGCTACTGAAGATGAAGACGGGTTCATAATGCTCGTAGACCGTAAGAAAGATGTTATCATCAGCGGTGGTGAGAATATATATCCTGTTCAGATAGAAGATTTTATACGCACAAACGATGCGGTACACGATGTAGCCGTGATCGGTATCCCCGACAAGCGTCTCGGAGAGGTAAGTTGTGCGATAATCGAGCTCAAGAAAGATTACGTGCTCACCGAAGAGGAAGTCAACAGTTTCTGTATGGCTCTGCCAAGATACAAGAGGCCGCACAGGATCATATTTGCCGACATACCGCGTAATCCTACCGGTAAGATCGAGAAGCCGAAGCTTCGCGAGATCTACGGGGGCAAGGGGCTTGTAGAAGCGCAGAACTTAGGATGATATATGTGCGGGTCCTGTCCGTCCCTCGCCGGGCGGCATCCCGTACTTCGTACAGGATAAATGGTCGCCAGTCGCTCAAACAGTCCTCGGCGTTTCGGCAATGGCCTCACGCCTGCGGAACTCGCTTTGTGGCATCCCTGCGGCCACCCGCACTTTTAGTATGTTTATATGATGGCAAGTGGAGGATAAATAATTTTGGCTTACAACAGTTCAAGGGAAGCAAGAAGAAGAAGAAAACGCAGGAAAAGAATACTGCAGGCGGTGATCCCGGTTGCGGTTGCGATGCTGCTCATCGGAGTGATCCTGCTGATAGCACAGACCACGGGCCTGTTTGATGATTGGGGATATTCGGACAAGGCTGCGGATCTGAACAAATATTTCGGAACAACAGCCGATGATATGGCAACGGTCATTGAAAACTGTGAGGTGACGGAAGACAGGATCCTGGTCAAAAACGGACATATGTATGTTCCGTATGAAACCGTGGTTGAAAAATACAACAATAACTTCTATCTGGAGAAGTCGAACGGAAACCTTTTATATACAACAGGTGATGGCGTGTACACAGCCGTTCCCGGAGAAACATATTATACTCTTGAGGGAACGGGGATCCAGGCCGGATATCCCGTATGCTACAAAGAGGGCGACTCTCTCATGGTATGTCTTGATTATGTCAGGGTGTTCACCAATTTCGAATATCAGTTGTTCGGAGGCGGTAAGGAACCGTACCGCGCCGAGATCAAGACCGAGTGGGGAAGCAAAGTTGTAGCAGATGTGACCAAGGATTACGTTGCAATAAGGCTCGAGCCCGACAAGAACGCAGATGTATTAAAGGAACTGCGCAAGGGTAATACCGTACAGGTCGTTGATTCCGAGAACGAAAAGTGGATGAAGGTCATGTCCAATGATCTTATCACGGGATACATAGAGACGAAGCATCTGGGTGAAAAGTATGACCGTCCCGAGACACCGGTTACCGATGTTGCGCCCGTAACCGTGACACCTGTTGCCGATTACTCTCAGCCTGTAGTTCTTGCATGGCATAATGTAACGGGCGACAGTTCCACGTCGGCACTCAAGGATAATGAGAAATTCCTGAAGTATATCAACACGATATCACCGACATGGTTTGCATTGTCAGATGACGAAGGAACGGTTGAATCCATAGCATCATCTTCATATGTGGAAACATGTCATGCAAAGGGTATAAAAGTATGGGGGCTTGTCAGCAATCTTACATATCCTGAGGTCAGCACTTCCGCAGTATTGTCGGATCCCGCAAAGAGGGCGTATGTTACGGAGCAGCTCCTTACATATGCTTCGCAGTTCAAACTCGACGGGATCAACATTGATTTTGAATCCATCGCGGCAGAGGATGGTAAAGCGTTTGTCCAGTTCGTCAGGGAATTTACTCTTGCGGCTCACAAGAAGGGACTGGTCGTGTCGGTTGACAATTATGTTCCCAAGGAATATACGATGCATTATGACCGCGAGGAGCAGGGTGTATTTGCAGATTACGTTATCATAATGGGATATGACGAACACACAAGCGTCTCTGAGGAAGCAGGATCCGTTGCATCGATTGATTTTGTCCTTGAAGGTATAGAGCATACGCTTGAGGATGTCCCTAAAGAGAAAGTCATAAACGGCGTACCGTTCTATACAAGATACTGGACGGTGGATGAGAACGGTGCCATCGTTGATATGCAGACGGTTCCTATGGCAAAAGGACAGGAAACCGTTGCAGCAGCCGGAGCGACTGCCGAGTGGGATGATGCTTCCGGACAGAACTATGCCGAATGGACCGTTGACGGTGGTAAAGCCAAAATATGGCTTGAAGATGTCAGATCCATTCAGGCAAAGCTTGAAGTTATGAAAGCGCATGATCTTGCAGGTGTTGCCGTTTGGCAGCTTGCTTTTGGAACGGATGAAGCCTTTTCGATCATAGACGAATATTACCGGCCGCAGGCAGAATAGAAATGCAGATGATATGAGGAAGATGTGCTGCAAAGCAAGCCACCAAACTGGTATTGCAACCGGTATGGCTTTATCCGTAAGATGATAAAAATAACAGACGGACCTTCATAAAGTACGGTATCGGAAAACTCATTTTGTAAAATGAAGATCCGTCCGTAAGGAAAGGTACCTGCACTTTTGTTAACAGGTATGTGACACAATTAAGACCGCTTCCTGCGCGTGGATACACTATTGCTTATAGGTTGAAAATCATTGAATCCAGTTGCGAACAACTAATACATCATAAAATCAGGGGAGTTATCGAATGATCAAAATTCGTTGATACTTCGGGGATACCCCGATAAGAAACTCCTGAAATGTGTGAACTCCCGATTCACAGGAAATTCACTGGAAAAAATCAGACATATAACTTAGAATATAATTAAGATATATGAATCGTGCCTGCCCTCCTTTCGTCACTGACTGCAAGAGAGCGATCTCGGGTAATATATTATCCGAATTAACCGATTTATGCAACCGCAAGATATTGTGTTTTTTGAAGTACAAAACCACATCAGACAATATATATTAATTGACAATTCGTTTGTGCCGATATATAAATATATACTACGATAACCAGGATGGGAGGTGTATAACGTGAAACTTGAACGTGTTAACGATCATCAGATTAGATGCACACTGACAAGATCTGACCTTGCCGACAGGCAACTCAGGCTTTCAGAACTTGCCTACGGGACGGAGAAGGCAAAGAGACTGTTTCGCGATATGATGCAGCAGGCTTCGTATGAGCTTGGCTTTGAAGCGAATGATATACCTCTTATGATAGAGGCCATACCTCTTTCGTCTGATTCCATCATCCTGATAATCACGAAAGTTGAAGATCCGGATGAACTTGATACAAGGTTTGCAAACTTTGCACCCGATAACGGCAATGATGAAGATGATGTCATAACCGAACTGTTCAGGTCGGTTACTGAAGAGATGCCGGAGGTTCTGGATCTGTTCAAGAAGATATCAGAGGAAGTTGCCAAAAATCCGGAACTGATCGAAGAGGCAAAAGAGAAGATCGAACAGCAGGCTGCCGTATCCGGAGAGTTGTCGAGAGGTTTTGTATTTGACAGTCTTGCCCAGGTAATAGATGCGGCCAAGATCGTATCCAAGGTCTTTGTCGGGAAGAGTTCCCTTTATCATGATGAAACAGGCGACTGTTATGTACTCGCACTTTCAAAAGGCGAGCACACAACAGAAGAATTTAACAGGATATGCAATGTTCTGTCAGAGTACGGTTCAATGGGAAGAGCAACTCCCGCTACGGAAGCATACTTCGTGGAACATAACAACCGTATCATAGCGGACAATGCAATAGAAACACTTTTGTCTTAAGCAAGTGCCGAGATTTTTTCCATCAGGCTGTCTATATCCATGCCATGAACCATGGCTGCCTCTTCGAGTGATTCGCCCTGAGCGGACGGACACCCGAGACAGTGCATTCCGGCTTCAAGAAGAATGGGTGCAACCTCAGGCTTGTTGACAAGTATCTCGCCTATCGTCATATCTTTTGTGATTTCCATGATCTACCTCCTGTCTGTTTTTATTCGCAGATAGGGTAGCATTTTTTGTTCATACAGTCAATGATTTTGCCCCGGCTCATGCCGGGGCTTTGTGTACGTAAAAAAATACAGATAAATGGCGTTCTTCACCTTGACGTGTATACAATCCACAAACTATAATAGCAATTACCAAAAGACACAGTCCGCATGTCGGATTTATTAGTTTAAACTATACAAATTTAGGAGGCGTTACAATGAGATCAGAATGGAACGGTTTCGTAGGCGGTAAGTGGGAAAGCGAAGTCAACGTACGTGACTTCATCCAGAAGAACTATACTCCTTATGACGGAGATGATTCTTTCCTTGCAGGACCTACACAGAACACAAAAGACTTATGGGCAATGGTTCTTGACCTTCAGAAGAAGGAAAGAGAAAACGGTGGTGTTCTTGATATGGATACCAAGGTTGTATCAACTATCACATCACATGGTCCCGGATACCTTGACAAGAGCAAAGAGACTATCGTAGGTTT
>JAFZQP010000078.1 GCA_017620345.1 Lachnospiraceae bacterium | reverse complement strand
GGATTGAGTATCACGTCCATGAACTCGATTATCTGAGATACAGTGTAGTAGTTGAGCATCTTGATATCATCATTGTTCCTGATATCGTAATACTCCGACTGAAGATTTCCGTTAACCTCCGCAAACTTCGGAAGTTCAACCTTCTTGTCGTTAACGATCACAGATATCGTGCTGCCGTATTCGAGAAGAGATCCGATCGTGGCTGCTGCTGCCTCACCTTCAGTGGACTCTTCGACAATGATCCTGTCTCCCGCAACGATCGGTGATGTAAGGCTGACCTCCTTGCCGTTCAGTTTGACAACCGCGCCTTCTCCGATCTGTCCCCTTACGACATGAGGCTTTCCGTTAACGAAGAAATTAAGTTCCGGACCACGCTTCGGGAACAGCCCCTCATTCGGGAATCCTGCCTGCATTGCCGCATCGGCGATGGTCAGGTGACCGTTATCATAGAGTTTGACGCGCTTTTCATTAAACGTTACAAATATGAAATTGTTTTTCTGATCATAGAAGTTAAGGCATATTCCTATCGGAGTGACATATGCGCTGTCAAGCTTCGCGCCGCTGAACTGGTAATCCACTTCCTTCAGTACTTCCTCTCCGCGAAGCGCTACACGCTCTGCCATGATACCCATTTCCTTGGCGAGCGCCTCGGTAAATCCGGTGATCTTTCCGCCACCGCCGACAACGAATACTGCCGATACCGGTCTGTCGCCGTTGAGTTCCTTGATCTTGTCCGATATATCCTTGGTGATCTCCGCAATCACACCTTCGGCCATCTTATGGACTTCCTTGGGCTCGATCTTATGCTCGAGTCCCATTATATCCGTAAACTTGATCGGTGCCTTTTTACCCGAATCTATCTTCACATGTTCCGCTTCGTTAAAATCAAGGAGCAGCGATCTTGCTATCACCTCTGTAAGCTCGTCACCGGCCTTTGGTATCATCCCGTATGCGATGATGCTTCCGTCTTTGGTGATCGATATATCACTCGTACCGGCGCCGACATCAACAAGCGCGATATTGAGCATCATGTACATCTGTGGGATGGCCGCCGTCATAGCTGCGATAGGCTCGAGTGTAAGGTTTGCGACCTCAAGATCCGCTATCTCGACTGCCTTGTACAGACCGTCAACAACATCATCGGGAAGAAATGTTGCAATAAGATCCACAGATATATTGTTGGCCTTATGTCGTTCAAGAGTGGAAATAGGATACCCGTTCATATAATATTTTACAACGGTATATCCTACACAGTAGAACTTCAGATCGGTATTGTTTGCCGCCTGGAAATCCTCATATGCTTTCTCCACGCCGAGCATCTCAAGAGTATAAACATGTTCGGCATCTATTGTAGTCTCCTCGGTAAAATCAAGCGTTGCAGATGAGTTGATCGTCTTAAGTACACGCCCCGCGGCAGCGATACATACTTCGTGCAGTTCTTTTCCGATTATTGATTCAATATCCTGCTTGACTTCTTTTATTGTACGTCCGACTCTTTCTATGTCGTGGATCTGTCCGTCAAGCATCGATCTGGTATCGTGCTTTCTCTCGCACTGGGCAACTACATGGAACGTCTCTCCGGTACGATATCCTACAGTACCTACAACGCTCCTTGTACCTATATCAAGACCGAACACTAACTGTCCGGGATTTTTCTTTTTTTCTGCCACCTGTTTACCTCACATCAAACAATTCTGCAAGCTGTATCTTCGTATCTTCGATACTGCCCGAGTTATCTATGACTGCACTGCAGTATCTTCTGAATGTCTCATCACTGTTCTGGGAAGCGAATATCTCATCGATCTTACTGTCGCTGTAGCCGCGACTGTCTTTCAGACGTTTTCTCCTGATATCCTCATCTGCATAAATATACCACATTTCATCGACTATTGTATCATAATGATCTTCAATTAAAAGAGCGGCTTCTATAAAGAAGTATTCTGTGCCCTTTTTAGCCTCTTCATCGATCATTTCAAGGATCCTGCGCTTAACTGCCGGATGAACGATACCGTTAACGGCTGCCAGGATATCTTCTGCACCGTCGGCAAAGATCATCTTTGACATCTTTGCAGCATCTATCTCTTTGTCATCACCAAGAACTTCTTTTCCGAGTAGTTCGACAAGCGGTTCATAACATACTTCTCCCTTTTGTTCGAGCGACCTTGCCAGCCTGTCTGCCGTAACGATCACACAGTCGCACATCCCGGCGATGAGTTTCAGTACTTCGGTTTTTCCGGCTCCGACTCCGCCGGTTATGCCAATTATCTTCATATTACTTCGCTTCGTACCAGTTGTATCCTCTGGAAGTTTCCACCATCATGGGCACCGAAAACTTTACGGCTCCCTCCATCTCTTCACGAAGCAGCGCCTCAACGGTATCAGATTCGGCATCGGGCACTTCGAGAAGAAGTTCGTCATGCACCTGGAGTATCACCCTTGCGGCAAGACCTTCCTTCTCAAGACGTTCCTTAACCCTTATCATCGCTATCTTCATTATGTCGGCTGCGGTTCCCTGTATCGGTGCGTTCATCGCAACCCTCTCGCCGAACGATCGCTGCATGAAATTGGAACTCTTAAGTTCCGGAAGAGGTCTTCTCCTGCCGAACTCTGTCGTAACATATCCGTTCTTTTTGGCATCCTCCACAAGACTGTCGAGATATTTTTTGACCTGTGGGAATGTCTCGAAATATTCGTCTATGAACTGTTTGGCATCCTGTCTTGATATGTTCAGATCCTCAGACAGACCGAATGCGCTGATGCCGTATATTATACCGAAATTAACGGCCTTGGCGTTCCTTCGCATAAGCGGCGTAACATCCTCTACCGGAACATGGAAAACCTTGGAAGCCGTTATCGTATGTATATCCGCACCTGAATTAAATGCCTCGATAAGAGACTCATCCCGGCTCAGATGTGCCATTATCCTGAGTTCTATCTGCGAATAATCGGCATCGATAAAGCAGCAGCCCTCTTTGGGAACAAAATATTTTCTGATAAGACGTCCCTGTTCCATACGTACGGGAATGTTCTGAAGATTCGGTTCCGTACTTGATATCCTGCCCGTAGCCGTGATCGTCTGGTTGAATGTCGAATGGATCCTTCCGTCAGGCGCAATAAACGTCTGAAGTCCGTCCGTGTATGTTGACTTGAGCTTTGCGAGCGCACGGTATTCGAGTATCCTCGATACGAACGGATAGTCGGGAGCAAGTTTTTCAAGCACATCCGCGGCTGTCGAATACCCGCTTTTTGTCTTCTTGGCTCCGGGGAGTCCCATCTTGCCGAATAGTATCTCACCGAGCTGTTTGGGCGAATTAAGATTGAACTCTTCTCCTGCCTCCTGATATATACTGTTTTCCAGTTCCCTGATCTGTGACGCCAGTTTATCGCTGTATGCGCGAAGCTGGGCAGGTATCAGTCCTATCCCGAGGCGCTCCATATCATACAGGCATGAGATCAGAGGCATCTCTATGTCCCTGAACAGATCGTACATCCCATATTCCCTGAGTCTGTTCATCGCAGCATCATATGACAGCAGGCACATATATGCATAGGTGCATGAATAATCCATGACCGTATCCGGCGCTATCATGTACATTTCAGCCATCGTGCTCTTTCCGAACACTTCGGCAGCGCTCTTTATCACGATCCCGCAATACTCATTTGCCACATCCACTATTGAATAGTCATTCTTAAGCGGATTGCACAGATATGCGGCTATACCCACATCAGTAAAGTGATCCTTTATCGTGCCTGTATCGCTGAGCCCGGGTATATATGACAGCTGGGCTTTCAGATCGAATGTAACTATATCAGCTCCGTCCCCAACAGCTTCCGTGATAAGTTCACATGCGCGTGTAAGTGTTATTACGGATGCGGGAACAAATACCGTTTTATCCTTTGAAAGAGCTATCGCAACCCCTGTCTCGCATATGAACATACCGACCCGTTCGCTCTTTCTCATAGCCTCAAATATCTCTTCGACGTCAGTAGTCTCTGCTACCCCAAAAGTATCTGCATAAGCAGTATCAACAGCAGCCGCCTCCTCATCAAATCGTGAGAGCATGTTCCTGAAGCCAAGATCCTTGATGATCTTATACGCATCACCCGTATAGATGTTTCCAAGCCTTGCATCGGCAAAGTTAAGCTCTATATCCGCTGCTGTCTCGATGGTGGCAAGTGTTCTTGACATGATCGCCATATCAAAGTTCTCGGTAAGTGTTTCTCTTACTGACTTCTTTGATATCTCATCTATATGACCCTTCAGATTGTCAATGTCATGATATTGCTTAAGCAGCTCCGTTGCAGTCTTTTCGCCGATCTTCGGAACTCCGGGTATGTTATCGGATGCATCCCCCATAAGACCTTTTAGTTCGATTATCTGCTGCGGTGTCAGTCCGTATTTTTCAATGACATCCTTTGTATGGTAGTCCTCTATCTCGGTCTTACCGCCCTTTGTCTTCGGTATCCTGATCAGTATCTTATCGGTCGCTATCTGCAGAAGATCCCGGTCACCCGATACGAGTGTCACATCAAGTCCTTCCGCTTCACCGCGTCTGGCAAGAGTCCCGAGTATATCATCAGCCTCGAGCCCTGCTTTTTCCATGGTCACGATCCCCATCGCAGCAAGAAGCTCCTTCAGTATCGGAACCTGCTCGCGCAGTTCGTCCGGCATGCCCTTTCTTGTTCCCTTATAGGCTTCATACATCTTATGTCTGAATGTCGGCGCATGAACATCAAACGCCACTACAAGATAATCCGCATTCTCTTCATTAAGAATGCGGAAAAGTATGTTCATGAAGCCATACACTGCGTTGGTGTGTATTCCTCTGGCATTCGTCAGATCAGGGATCGCAAAGAATGCTCTGTTTATTATGCTGTTGCCGTCAATAAGTACCAGTTTTTCGCTCATAAGATCATCCTAAACAACTATTCCGAAAAACATCGATACGAACCCGAACAGTTCATATACGATGATGATCAGTGATATTATCTTGAGGACTCTTCGCACATCCTCATTGAAATAATGAAAATACATGGCGCGTTTCGTCATCTGTATTTTCCTGTACAGTTCGCTTCTGAGATTGATAGATTCGCCGTTCTCGAGCCTTCCGATAGCCTCTGCGATAAGATACCTTATCTCAAGTTCCTCAAAGCATTCGGAGCACTGTTCCACATGCGTAAGAAACTGCCAGAGATTTTCTCCGACAAGGCTGTTCTCAATGAACGAATTCATATGCTGTTCGCACGCTCTGCAATCAATATATTCCATAATCCGATATTATCAGTTCCACTTCATGTTTTTCAAGATACTTTTGTGCCTTTTCCTTATCCCTTACGTAGACGCCCTTATATCTGCTGCCGATCATTTCCTTTAATGCTTTGAGCTTTTCTGAAGAATCGCTTATCACGAGCACGACAGGCTTATCCGATTCTTCACTCTCTTCCTCTTTCAGCTGTTCGGAAGATACAAACTTGCTCTTGTCTATATATTTCTTCAGCAGCGCCTCCAGTTCATTATACATCACCGGCTTGGAAAGGTAATCCGTAAAACCTTCCCTGATGTAAGTATCTCTTGCCCCGAGTATCGCATCTGCCGTAAGAGCCACTACAGGCGTTTCATCGCACAGATGCTGTGCGCGCATCATCTCAAGTGTCTTTGTTCCTGACATACCGGGCATCATCTGATCGAGCAGTATCAGATCAAATCTGTCGCTCGCAAGTATCTCCAGGCAATCATTTCCCGAAAGTGCCGTTCTTATCTTTATCTTCGTCTCGCTCATCAGATCTGTGATGACTTCAAGGTTCATCTCATTATCATCAACGATCAGTATACGTGCATCGGGCGCAACAAGTCCCGGCGCGAATTCTTCTTTACGTATCATTGCCTTTTGGAGACGTTTTGTGTAATCCCCGATAGGAGTGTCATCCACGACTTCCTGTATCATCTCTGCAGTAAATACCGAGCCTTTTCCGTATGTGCTCTCGACAGTGATAGTGCCACCCATCATTTCCGCAAGCTGTTTTGTAATGTTAAGTCCCAGTCCGGTACCTTCTATGTTGCGGTTTCTCGTCTCATCAAGTCTCTGGAACGAAGCGAACAGCCTTTCCAGATCTTCTTCGCGAATACCAATACCCGTATCGGTAACCTTAATGACCAGTTTATTCTTATCATGATCAAATCCGATTTTTATGTTCACGCTTCCTTCATCAGTATACTTGATCGCATTGTTCGTTATATTGAGTATTATCTGACGTATCCTGATCTCATCTCCGCGAAGCAGCGACGGGATAGTCGGATCTACATCCAGTTCATATGCAAGTCCCTTTTCCTGCGCCTTGTTCATCGTCATGTTGACGATATCGTTAAGTACGGATGCAAAATCATATTCCACGGGCACAAGTTCCATCTTTCCGGACTCTATCTTGCTAAGGTCGAGTATGTCATTGATTATAGACAGAAGTGTTTTACCGGCACTGTGGATATTGTTGGCATATTTACCGATCTTGGGATCTTTCGTTTCCCTCAGGATCATCTCATCCATTCCGAGGATGGCGTTCATAGGAGTCCTGATCTCATGGGACATATTGGCAAGGAAATTACTCTTGGCCTTGTTTGCCTGGTCGGCAGCCTCTTTTTCAAGCTTAAGGATCTGTGTCTCGTATTCCTTCCTCTGCTCCTCACTCTTGATCTCTTCCATTCTGACTGTATATGTTTTTTCTTTCTTGTATCCGAGATAATAGAGCCCTGCGATCACCGCAAATATAGCGGTAAATATGATCGCGTTGACAAGTATCTGGCTTCTTACATCCCCGTACATCTCATCATCGCTGACTACCATGACAACATACCAGTTGTTCATGACACTGTTTACGAACACTGTACTGGGCTTACCATCTACCGTATATGTAAAATCACCGGAGCCCGCATTCATTATCGCCGCAAGATACTCCGTTCCGTCTTCGGAAGTCCTGATATCGGTTCCCTTTTTTGATTCATCGGCGTGGGCTATGATCAGTCCCGTAGCATCTACAACAAATCCGTATCCTTTACCGTTAAGCGTCAGATCCCTTACCATCGACTGGATACCCTGTAGCTGTACATCAAGAGAGATGATATTCTGACGGTCCGGCAGCATTCTTGAAACGGAAATGATCAGATTGCCTGTCTGTGCGTCAACATACGGCGGGACAAACACGATCTTTCCGTCGGCTTCCTGAGCCAGCACATACCAGTCTCTTGTCTGCGGATCGTAATCCGCCGGCGGTTCCCAGTTAAGTCCGTCCATGTATTTGCTCATTATATAGCCGTATATACCCGTATAGTTCTCATCGAACTGTTCGGAGACGTTATTCGTCTCCTGTACGAGAAACTCGTGGATACGAGCCGGTGTACTTCCGCTGATCATCATATGATGAACGGAATCGGCAGTGACATGCAGCACATTTTCAGCCGTGTTCAGATGATTTTCAATAAGTGAAGAAACGTTCAGCAGTCTGTCTTCTATAACGGCTCTCGAATTCGAAACGGCGACGTCATACATGAGCTTGGATGTATAGAACACCATGACAACCACGAACACAAATGCAAGTATGAGCGGTATGAGCATACCGTGTTTTTTCCGGACGTAATCAGTCTTTTTCATCTTCATTTTTATCAGCCGACAGTTTCATGAATATATCTTTTGACACCATTACATATCTTGGATCATGCTTTTCCAGGTACTTTAGTGCCTTCTGTGTATCGGTAACAAACGTTCCTTTGAAAATCCCTTCCGTCTCCTCTTTAACGGTGCGAAGCGACTCGCTGTCGTGATCCACCACCAGTATCTGACGAAGACCGGCAGCTTCTTCCTTCCTTTGTTCTTCCGCAGCCGTTATCCTGTCTATGTCTTCCTTGGACAGGAGAAGCTGCTTGGGCAGATTATTCTTGAGAACATTTTCAAGTTCATCTGCTTTGACAGGCTTGGAAACATAATCATCAAATCCCTTCTCGAGGTAGAATTCACGGGCACCCGCAACCGCATCCGCGGTAAGCGCAATGACCGAAACATTTCTCATATCGAACTTCGATCGCATGAGTTTCAGAGTTGTCACACCATCCATCCCGGGCATCATCTGGTCAAGGAATATGATATCATATCTTCTCCTGTCCATCTTCTCTATCCCTTCCGGTCCGGAAAGCGCAACATCAACTCTCATCCTTGTTCTTTCCATCAGGCCGGATATCACCTCGAGATTAAGTTCATTATCATCGACGATGAGCGCTGCGGCATTCGGCGCCATAACCGATGATCTTTCCTCGATCTCTTTATCCTTAAGCTTTCCGATCCTGTCGGTAAGATCGTCTATCGGTGTCGGATCGGTCACTTCAAGCGGCATATATACCGTAAAGACTGACCCCTTTCCATATTTGCTCTCCACTTCGATATGTCCGTCCATAAGTTCAACATATTTACTCGCGATGGAAAGCCCCAGTCCGGTGCCTTCGATATTTCTGTTCTTCGTCTCCTCTAGTCGGTCAAACGGTTTGAAAAGTTTATCAATATCTTCTTCTTTGATCCCAATGCCTGAATCTATGACTGTGATAATGAGAGTTATGATATCGCCGGCTTTTATGTTTCCGCGCTCCGCATCCGGTTCACACATCATATCAATGTTCACTCTGACGCTGCCTTCATTCGTATACTTTACCGCATTATTGACTATATTAAGTATTATCTGTCTGGCTCTTATCTCATCACCGTGAAAACGTACAGGTATATCCTGCGCCGCATCAACGGTAAATCCGATCCCCTTGTCCCCGGCCCTTCTGCTGACGATATTTATGAGATCATTTATGACAGAACATATATCAAAATCAACCGGAACAAGTTCAGCTTTTCCCGATTCGATCTTACTTATGTCAAGGATATCATTGATTATCGACAGGAGCATGTTGCCGGCTGATTTTATGTCGGATGCATACTTTGTTATCTTCGGATCATTTCTCGATTCGCGTATGATCATCTCATCCATGCCAAGGATAGCATTCATCGGTGTTCGTATCTCATGCGACATGTTCGCCAGAAAATTACTCTTTGTCTCACTGGCCCGCACGGCAACAGCAGCCTCTTTCTGGGCCTGTCTTACGGCATTGAGCTGATGCACTATGGCAAGCGTTACCGTCCAGAACAGTCCTATGATCATCCATGATCCGTCATATCTTTCCTGCACCGTATTGACCATGATAAGTTCCATCGCACATGATATAAGTAGACCGGATACTCCGAGGAAGCTTGCAAAATACGACTTGTAGGCTCCGGTCATGTAGTCCCTGATCATGGAATAAAGTATGGCGGCAACGACAACAGCCTCTGATATTGCAAGAAAAGGAAGCATTGTGAGAAAATCTGTCACCCCTGCAAAATGTATAAGGCAGGTGCAGACTGTCACTGTTTCAAGATACAGACAGATAAGCGCATACATCATCCTATATCTTCGTTCCTGAAGCATATCCATGTAATAAATGAACGGGTAAGGTATCAGCAGCATCATCAGAAATGACATCGTTCCATCGATATAGTAATTACGAAATGCCAGCTGATACAGGTCAGAATCAAAAGTGAGCCATATCGATACGAACATGACACCAATTCCCATCGAGGTTATCGGTGACACGATCTTTTTGGAAAAGCGCAGCATCAGACCGATCCCGATCGCCATGAATGATATCATCAAAAGTGCGATGTTCAGTATAAAGAAAACGATATTTTCTCTGACGATCTTCTCGATGATACCGAGACTTGTACCGATGAACATCTCATACATATGAGCCGTTCTTCCGGACTCGGCAAACCTGACTATACGAAGCGTCTTTCCTGCATCGTTTGGCGACAGCTCCGTGAACATATAGACAAGCTTTACGGTACCACCCTGGATCGTTCCTTTTGTTCTGTCAAAGTCTCTCTTAAGTTCGTCGCCTACATATATCCTTGTACTCTTTCCGCTCTTATAACATATCCACGTATCATCGTCTATCGTGTCGGGCAGTTTTGTTTCAAGAACAAGTTCTTCGCCTGCCGGAACATCTATGTTACACGGAAAACTGACAGGTGTTCGCTCATCCCCCCGAACGATCTCAAAGTCATTAAAGTCTTCACATTTTCTCGTTATCTGATCCGGTCTCGATCCCTTCGAAAGATCGTATGCAAAGAAAGAAGCCGCAAATATCACGATCGCGGCAAATAGCAGGGTGATGATCACCAGCAGGAGTTTTTCTGTCCCGGTTTGATTTTTTCCTGTCCGTTCATCCATAAGATAATATCCGCAAGGTTCAGTTTGCAGCCTTGTTTTTCATCAGTTTGATATCCTCAAGTTCTTTGTTGATCTTGCTGATCTCCGATTTATATGAAATATAGTTAATGAGCCATATAAGAAAATACGGTGGCGTCATTATCAAAAACATGATCAGTATCGCTTTGGTATCAGTGATATTAAACCATCTGAGTGAAAATGCCAGCACATATATTCCTGTCAGCACTGTCAGATAATGTGTGACCGTGCATCTTAAAATGCTCCAGTTCTCAATGCTGTATACGGCCGATCCTCCCATTGCCAGGACTCCGTATATTCCAAGCAGTACCGCCTGAATTGTAAACGCGGTCAGCGGATCTCCGACTGCCTCGATGAACTCCGGTGCGCACAGGTACAGTGTCTCTCCTCCGTGTGAGATCGTTCCCGTAAACGCCGCTATTATCGTTCCAGCTATCACACCCAGTCCGAATCCGATGGATGAGAGCATCATCACTCTTTGCTTAAAACTCATATCATTCTCCGTTTCATATCACGATCTGAGCATCTCTTTTACAGCCTTAACACAACTTCTCGATGCCCAGGATTTGGTTCCGTTTTCAAACTCCACGCCGATCGTACCGGCAATATCTATATCAAACCTTTTTACTTTGTATATGTTTATTATCTCAGACTGGGATATACGTACAAACCGTGAATCGTTAAGATCTTCAGCCAGCGACTGAAGGCTCTTTTTGACCGTGTATACACCGTTATCGGTTTCTATGAAGACACGCCTTTTCCTGATATATGCCCTTATAATATCCCGCTGTGACAGGAATTCGACACCATCGTCTCCGTTTGCACATATAAGGGGAAAATCATTTTCCGAAACATTCTCTATGGCACTGATGATATTCTCAACCTGCTGCGACCTCTTGCTTGCCGTGATCGTCACCTTTGGGTCAATGCAGTTCTCATCTGTGATAAATTCGATGTCTACCATGTTTTGCATTTGTCAGTCTTTCCTTCACTTTTTTTCGCCATAGTATTTTGGAAACTTAAGCATAGGTCTGTAGGTTTCCTTGGACTGGCGAAGGCCGGGAATATTCATATCCTCTTCAAGATTGTAATACTGCCTGCCCTGATCTATATCGGATGCGGCAAAATGCCGTCGTGATACAACGGTAGCTCCAGCCGAAGCAAACGGACTTATCGCTTTATCAAAATGAAAATCCATGCTGTCTGTCGACAGGAAAGAAGCCATGGTAGCGGCAACTGGAAGGCCGTTCACATACAGTACGCCGCCCGTCATTCCCAGTTCATCCCAGTACTTTGCCGCTTCAAGGATGCTTTTTTGTTCTTCTTCAAGTTCGTCATCCGGCATGCCTTTTTCCACGTGCTCCACCTGCCAGATACGCGCCACCTCAAGCGCATCGTCAAGACGTTTCCAGCTGTTGATCGGATAATACCGGGCGTCCGGATACAGCCGGTTGAACGAATTGATACGGTGCTTCAGTCGATGGTATTTTCTGCCCGCAAAATCAACCCATTTTGATGCTTCATATATGTAATCGTTGTCTCCCTGTTCAGTCTGCCATTCTATATCAAAATGCCCGGACACGATCTCCTTCTGGCCTTCATCACACAGACAGAACCTTAAGCCTTTCCTGTCTTTAGCATCCTTTTCGATCATTTGGAACACTTTATCAGGATCAAATCCTTCTGACGATAAAGGGAACCCGTAACCCTGACGGTTTGGGTTTTTTCCATGATAGTAACGATACAAAACTCCGTCATGTACTGCTACTTCAAGCTTATACTTACGTCTCAGCAGGAAAATGTTGACAGAAGATGTATCACTTCCTCTGAACGGAAGAGTCCTGAAATCTTTTAATATATCAATGGTTGGAGTTGTCCAAGCCAACTTATCCATGTAACGGTTCCCCTTCGGCAGCTCCCACTTCCAGTATTATCTGATAATCTGCCCTGTAATCTATTATCAATTCGGGATGTATTTTTGCATAGCGGGCAGCTTCTTTAGCCATAGTCATCGCCACTTCCTTAAGTTTTCCCGGATCATCTTTTTTGATCCACGGGCAGGTTGGAACGAGAGCCAGCAGCAGTCCGTTCTCACCCCTCATCAGCCGGAAGGGCCATAGTTTGCAGTCAAATGGCTTTAAGTTGTCAGGAAGTATGCAACCCGTATGGTTAAAAGGACAGAGCGCTTCTTCTTCGCTGTCATCCGTTTGGTATTTATCATCAAGATCGATCGTTACCGCACCGCCCGGTAAAGTCTTAAAGCGTGCCTCGGGATAGAGCCTGCATATCTCATCAACATTCTCCGCAGCAAAATACGGAGTCAGGTTAAGGCTCTGTCTGCGAAAAGAACAGCAGAACTCACACTTTGCGCAATCCGCAGGTGACAGTATCTCTTCCATCATCTTGGTTTTCCTCCATACAGGTTAATATTATACCATTACTGCGTTTTTTTTACATCAAATACCGGCATTGAAACATGGGGCGGGATATGATAATATTAGGGGCGTTAGCAGGTATGGCGGAATTGGCAGACGCAGCAGACTCAAAATCTGCCGTGGGTAACCACTTGAGGGTTCAAGTCCCTCTACCTGCATGTTTTATGTCCTTTTTCACAGAAGTTCCGCTATTTCGTATATGAGCTTTTCTGTTTTCTCCCAGCCAAGGCATGGATCCGTGATCGATTTTCCGTAGCATCCTGCGCCGGGTTCCTGGGCACCGTCTTCTATGTAGCTCTCTATCATGAATCCCTTAAGAATTGAAGCGATACGTTCATCATGTCTTGCTGAATGGAGTACTTCCTTGACTATTCTTCTCTGCTCATACGGATTCTTATTTGAGTTGCAGTGATTGGTATCTACAATGAGACCGGGATTCACAAGGTCCATCTCATCATAACAGTCACACAGACGAACAAGATCCTCGTAATGATAGTTAGGTTTCATGGATCCGTGCTGGTCCGTATAACCGCGCAGTATCGCATGTGCGTGCCTGTTTCCGTCGGAATGAACCTGCCATCCGCGGTAGATGAACGAGTGTCCGTTCTGCGCCGCGCTTATCGCGTTCATCATTACACGGTAATCTCCCGAGGTGGGATTTTTCATTCCAACGGGTACGCTTATGCCGCTTGAAGTCAGCCTGTGCTGCTGGTCCTCAACAGATCGCGCTCCTACAGCAACATACAGGAGCAGATCATCAAGATAGCCGTAGTTTTCCGTGTACAGCATTTCGTCCGCGCATGCAAATCCCGTTTCCATCACTGCACGCATATGAAGATGCCTCGTAGCCTCGATCCCCTTGAAGAGATTGGGCTTTTCGGTCGGATCGGGCTGGTGCAGCATTCCCTTATATCCTTCCGCCGTTGTTCTCGGTTTGTTCGTATATATCCTCGGAACGATGAATATCTTATCCTTCACTTTCTCCTGAACAGGCACGAGCCTGGATATATAGTCCATTACGGAATCTTCGTTATCGGCCGAGCACGGTCCTATTATCAGGATCAGATTGTTTCGCCTTCCTTCGAAGATCGATATCAGTTCCGCCTTCCTCTGCTGGATCGTTTCGTTCATCTTCGCCGTGAGCGGATACATCTCCTTAAGTTCTGCCGGTATCGGCAACTGCCTCTCATACATCATTCCCATTTTCTTTTCTCCTCTCTGTTACTGAAAACTGATAGTTTCATCGCTGCGTGATACGACCACAAATCTTGTCGTGTTATCGTCACGTTCGTTAATATGCTCAGCAAGCACCTTCAAACCGTATATCGCGGCTACCTCCAGGCTTGCTACCGCGGCTACCGAAATGTTCTGAAGTCTCCCCACTTCTCTTGCCGCAACGGCAGTATTTTCTGCCTCTTCTATCTCATAACCTTTTTCTTTTATGTATCCGTCGCATTGTTCAAGGGCTTTTTTCTGGCTTATGACTTTTTTGATATCGGAAAGTCTGCTGCCGCGAACGCCAAGAAGGTTCTGCGTGATCGGAAGATCATATTCGGCGTTGATATGAAGACTTCCCTCTTCAAACAGCTTTGCCACCTCCTTAACCGGTCCCGCATAACTGTTCCTTATCGGAAGTACCGCGAGATCGCACTCTCCGGTCTCGGCGGCCTTGTATGCCTCTTTGAAGTTTTCGTATGACACATGTATCGCATCCGGGAACAGTTTTCTTGCCACAACATGTGCAAATGCTCCTTCAATACCGCTGTATGCCACTTTCTTCATGACTTTGCTTTTCTCCTTTTTTGTTTAAGCGTTGCATTATGATCCTGTATGCATCAAAAAGGCGGCCCGGTTATCTGTTCCGGACCGCCTGTAAGTGCTCTTTAATGATCTTCGCATCAAAAAGTGCCCTTACATCGGTCCGACGTAAAGGTAAAGAAAAATGCGAATGATGATGTTGTTATATTCGTTGATCTGCTCATGTTATCTCTTTCCTTATGATCACTAAATGATATCATAAAGGCTGCCCGCATATCTGTCAACCGAAAATTCCCTGTCGGCGATATTTAAGATCCCGAGGCTTCAAATTCGAGTATTTCATCATCGTCATCAGTAGCCGGTGCATCTCCTATACCCAGTGCCCGCCTTATCTTATCGCAAACATCCCTGTATTTTTGCATGGCATTACCGTGTTCGAGTTCAACAAATGCCGCATCACCTTTCTTTGATGCTTCCTCAAGCTTTAATGCCAGTTCCGACAGTTCCATCGCTCCTATTATCTTGGAGGAACTCTTGACGGCATGGATCAGTGTCCCGTACTCGCTCCAGTTTTTGTCGCTGAAATAACTCTCAAGCTTTCCGCCTCTTGTATCATATTCGTTGGCAAATTCAGTCAGCACATCAAGATACAGATCCTCACTGTCCTGACAGAACTTCATCGCACTTTCGATATCGAATCCTTCTTTTTTCAGAGCATCAATTCCTGATACTGTGCTGTCATCCTTTTTCGGCTTAACGGGATCGGATCCGTCATTTGAATCGGAATCGGAGCCAACATCTGTTATGACTTTCTCCTTAGGAAGATACTTGATCAGCATCCGTTCAAGATCATTACCCTCGACAGGCTTGGTCAGATAATCATTGAATCCTTCTGAGATGTATCTTTCTCTTGCACCCCTTATCGCATCTGCAGTAAGGCATATAACAGGTGTATCAGCATTCTTTTTGTTCTCAAGTTCCCTTATATGTTGCAGCGTCTCGGTTCCATCCATCCCGGGCATACGCTGATCCAGAAGGATCACATCATACTTGTTCTCCGATGCGAGCAGTATGCCTTCGTTACCGTTCTGCGCCGTATCGATCATTATCTGTGTCTTCTTCAGAAGGTTGACAACGACCATGATATTGATCCTCGTATCATCAACCACAAGGATCCTGGCATCCGGTGCGCGGAATGATTCATGATATGAATACAGATCT
>JAFZQP010000077.1 GCA_017620345.1 Lachnospiraceae bacterium | reverse complement strand
GGCAAACTCTATCGACAGCTGGCCCAGTAGCGAGCTTACGAACATCGGGACATCTTTTTCCAGAAGATAATCGATAAGCGCATTGCCCCATTTATTTCCGGTATATCCCTTATCCATTATAAGGTTTAAGGGATAGGAAACCGCAAGTGATGTAAAGACAGCAAGTGAAGCGGTTTTCATGAATCCATAGAACCGGTCGAACCATTTTTTCTGTGATGCTATTCCCACGATGATGCCAAGCGCGACGCTCGCAAGGGAATAAATAGCCGACAGCCGGTTAACGACACAATAGGCGATATTACCGGTAAATCCGACTATGGCACCGCACACCGGTCCTGCGATATATGCACACAGTGCCGTGCCGAACGCGTCGAGCCATACCGGAAGTTCCAGCCATACGGACAGGAACTTTCCACCGATGTTCAGGCATACACACAACGTTATGAACAGAACGATCTTCCATGTCTTCTTATTCTTCATCTTTTCTCCATTGCCTTGTATCTGTCGTAGCGTTCTTTTGAATCGCGGGCTCCCTGCGCAAACAGTTCCTTTGCGTTTTCAGGGAAAGTCTTCTTAAGTGAAGAATATCTTGTCTCTCCGGCAAGGAATTCCTCATAGTCAAGAGTAGGCTCCTTGCAGTCAACAACAAGAGGATTCTCAAGCCTCGGATCGTAATGATAAAGTGTCCAGTACCCGCTTTCTACCGCACGCTTCATCTCTTCCTGCGTCGATCCCATTCCGGCCTTGATGCCGTGAGTTATACACGGCGTATATGCAACTATGAGCGAGGGACCGTCATACTCCTCGGCCTCCTTCAGCACCTTGATGAGCTGGTTCGGGTTGGCACCCATTGACACGGATGCAACATAAACATTTCCGTATGTCATGAATATGGATCCGAGATCCTTCTTCTTCGTCTTCTTACCGGAGGATGCGAACTGTGCCACGGCACCGATCTGTGTCGCCTTCGAGCTCTGTCCGCCGGTGTTGGAATACACTTCGGTATCTATAACGAGAGTGTTGATGTTGGCACCGGATGCGATTACGTGATCGAGTCCTCCGAACCCTATGTCGTATGCCCATCCGTCTCCGCCGTACATCCAGAATGATTTTCTCGCAAGGTCGTCGCGACGTGTAAGTATCGCTTCGATGACCGGTGCGTTCTCGGTATCTTTCGTATTCTCAAGTACACTTATGAGTTCATCCGCCGTCTTCCTTGACAGGTCAAAGTCATCAAATGCATCAAGGAAGTTGCGGCACGCCGTCCTGACCGCTTCGTCACCCGACAGTTCGTAAAGCTTTGTAACATTGTCCTTCTGAAGTTCCCTGTGCTGTGTCACGGACAGATACATTCCGAGCATCAGTTCCGCGTTGTTCTCAAACAGCGAGTTCGTCCAGGCAGGTCCGAATCCACGCTCATTTACCGTATACGGGATCCCCGGGTAGGTTGCGCCCCATGCCTGTGAGCATCCTGTTCCGTTCGCCCAGTATACCCTGTCACCGAACAGCTGTGTCATAAGCTTGGCATATGGCGTCTCTCCGCACCCCGCACAGGCTGCCGAGAACTCAAGGAGCGGCTGTTCAAACTGGCTGCCCTTGATCGTATATTTATTGTATGCATCGCTCTTTTTGGATATCAGGAGCGAGTAATCCCACTCTTTCTTCTTCTCATCCGTAAGCTCCGCCGGCTCCATCGTTATCGCCTTATCCCTGGCAGGACACGATGCGACACAGCTTCCGCATCCGGTGCAGTCAAATGTTGATACGCTGAGTGTGTATTTATATTTTCCGTCCGGTTTGGAATCTGCCATCTTCATTGAAGCAGGGGCTGCCGATGCCTCTTCTTCTGACAGAAGATGCGGACGTATTGCAGCATGCGGACATACGAATGAGCACATGTTACACTGCAGGCATTTTTCGGGATCCCACTTCGGAGTTGACACAGCGATGCCGCGCTTCTCATACGCAGTAAGTCCCATCTCTATCGATCCGTCCATCCTGTTAGTAAATACCGAAACGGGAAGATCGTTACCCTTCTGTCTGTTGATGAAGTCGCAAACCTCGGTAACAACGGCGGGTGCATTTTCACTGCCCTTTATCTCATCATCCTTAAGATTTGCCCAGTCTGCCGGGACCGTTACCTCATGAACACCCTTCGCACCCTTTTCGATGGCATCCGTGTTCATCTTGACGATCCTGCTTCCCTTTGTATAGTAGGCCTTTTCAGCCGCCTTCTTCATATGCTCTATCGCGGTGTCGATAGGGAGCAGGTTCGATATTGCAAAGAACGCCGCCTGAAGCACCGTGTTCGTATGGCTTCCAAGTCCGAGCTCCTCCGCTATAGCTGTAGCATTTATTACGAACAGTCTGACCTTCTTCTTGGCAAGAAGCCTCTTGACCCTGTTCGGAAGCTCCGTCTCGAGCTCATCATCAGACCACGTGCAGTTAAGAAGGAATATCCCGCCCTTCTTGACTTCAGCCGCAACATCATACTGCTTGATAAAGCTCTGGTTATGACATGCGACTATATCCCCTGATTTTACGTAGTAACTGCCTCTTATCGGCTTCTTTGAAAAACGCAGGTTTGACTTGGTGACGCCGAATGATTTTTTCGCATCATACTCGAAATACGCCTGCGAATACATATTGGCAAGATCACCTAAGATCTTGGCCGTATTGTGGTTGGCTCCGACCGTTCCGTCACCTCCGAGGCCCCAGAACTTACAGCATATCATGTCGGGAGACCCCACCTCAAAATCAAGTTCGGGTACCTTTAACGATAGATGCGTTACATCATCTTCTATACCGACCGTAAAACTGTTTATCGGCTTTGTTGCCGACAGGTTATCAAATACCGCAACGATCTGTGCGGGATTCGTATCCTTCGACGACAGGCCGTATCTTCCGCCGATGACTTTTATATCTCTTCCCGAAGAAAATACCGCCGTACATACATCCACATAGAGCGGCTCGCCCGCTGCACCCATCTCCTTGCAGCGATCCATGACCGCTATCCGCTTGACGCTTTCCGGTATCGCATCCATGAGCTTCTTCGTATCGAAAGGCCTGTACATCATGACCTGAAGGAATCCTGTCTTGCGACCCCGTTTGTTCAGCGCATCGACAGTCTCTTCGATGGTTCCCGACACTGATCCCATTGCGATAATGATATCCGTTGCATTATCGGGACCGTAGTATCTGTACGGCTTGTAACATCTTCCCGTAACTTCGGAAACCTTGTCCATGTAACCTTCTATAACATCGGACAGCTGCATGTAGCATTTATTGTTGGCTTCCCTGAACTGGAAATATACATCATCATTCTGAACGGTATTTCTGAGCATCGGATGCTCGGGATTGAGCGCATGGGAGCGGAATCTCTCAAGAGCCTTGGTATCCATCAGAGCCGTAAGCTTCGACAGATCAGGCATCTCGATCCTTGACATCTCATGGGATGTACGGAATCCGTCAAAGAAATGCATGAACGGAACTCCGGCAGAGATCGCAGAAAGATGTGCTACCGCCGCCATATCCGCAGCCTCCTGAACACTTCCTGAGCAGATTTGCGCCACGCCTATCTGACGGCACGCCATAACGTCGGAATGATCCCCGAATATGCTCATCGCATGGGTTCCCACGGTCCTGGCTGCAATATGAAGAACAGCCGGCAAATGCTCGCCGGTTATCCTGTAGAGAGTCGGGATCATAAGCATAAGACCCTGGCTCGATGTATAGGTCGTTGCAAGAGACCCTGTCTGAAGCGCTCCGTGGACCGCTCCGATGGCTCCTGCTTCCGACTGCATCTCAACCAGACGTACCGTCTGGCCGAACATGTTCTTTCTTCCCTTTGCCGACCACTCATCGGTCTTGGCCGCCATCGGTGATGAAGGTGTTATCGGATATATGGCCGCAACCTCTGTGAACTCATATGCCACATTGGCGCATGCTCCGTTTCCGTCAACCGTAACTATCTGTTTTTCCATAATATGATCCTCTGTATTATAAGAGCCTTTATTTATTCAAGGCCAAGTTTTTTGACCGCATCCTCACGCATCTTGTACTTGAGCACCTTCCCTGCGGCATTCATCGGGAAACTGTCGGTAAACTCAATATACTTCGGCACTTTGTGGCGGGCCAAATGCGATTTGATATACTCATCCATCTCCTCTACGGTCATTGTCTCCCCGTCCTTGAGTATGATGCATGCCATTGCTTCTTCACCATACCTCTTATCAGGAACTCCTATGACCTGAACATCCTTCACCTTCGGGCAGGTGTAGATGAACTCCTCTATCTCTTTCGGGTAGATGTTCTCGCCGCCCCTGATTATCATATCCTTAAGACGTCCCGTGATCCTGTAATTGCCGTTCTCATCCCTGGCCGCCAGATCACCGGAATGGAGCCATCCTTCCGAATCTATAGTCTCGGTCGTAGCTTCGGGCATCTTGTAATAGCCCTTCATCGTGTTATATCCTCTTGCGCAGAACTCACCGTTCTCGCCGACTCCGACCTCTTCTCCGGTCTCGGGATCTATCACCTTGCATTCCACATGCGGGAATGCATAACCGACCGTTTCGGTACGTACATCGAGCGGATCCGTCCACGAAGACATTGTATTTCCCGGGGCGGTCTCAGTCTGTCCGTATACGGATACGATACCGCGCATATTCATCTCATTCGGATCGGCTGCTCTCTTCATAAGCTCCGGAGGACATCCGGCGCCGGCCATGATCCCGGTCCTCATGTAAGAAAAATCGGTCTTTTTGTAATCCGGATGATTGAACATCGCGATGAACATCGTAGGAACACCGTTAAAGCACGTGATCCTCTCCTGATTGATACATGCAAGTGATGATTTTGCAGAAAAGTACGGCATCGGGCATATCGTTGCACCGTGTGTGAGTGACGCCGTCATCGACAGAACCATACCGAAGCAGTGGAACATCGGCACCTGTATCATCATCCTGTCGGCTGTGGACAGTCCCATCCTGTCACCGATACATTTTCCGTTATTCACAACATTGTAGTGTGTCAGCATGACTCCCTTGGGGAATCCCGTTGTTCCGGAAGTATATTGCATGTTGCAGACATCATCGGTTCTGACCTGAGACGCCATCTTCTCAAGCTCCGCGTCGGATGTCTGTGAACACCTTGCCATCGCTTCTTCGAAAGTGAGCGCCCCCGGCATCCTGAATCCTACCGTGATTACATTTCGAAGGAACGGAAGCTTCTTGCAGTGAAGAGGCGCACCGGCTTTCGCTGATGCGATCTCGGGACACAGCTCGTTTATTATCTGCTTATAATTCGAATCGACCGCCGACTCGATCATTATGAGTGTATGACTGTCAGACTGGCGGAGCAGATACTCGGCCTCATGTATCTTGTATGATGTGTTCATCGTAACGAGCACTGCACCGATCTTGCAGCATGCCCAGAACGATATGTACCACGCGGGAACGTTGGTCGCCCATACCGCAACCTTTGACCCCGATCTGACTCCGAGACTCATGAGCGCCTTGGCAAAATCATTCACGTCATCCCTGAATTCCTCATAAGTCCTCGTATAATCAAGAGTCGTATATTTGAAGCAGTACTGGTCCGGAAATTCCTCAACCATCCTGTCAAGCACCTGCGAAAAAGTCAGATTGATAAGCTCATCCTTCTTCCATACATACTGACCCGTTCCGTCATGGTTGGGATAGAGCATCTTCTTTTTGCCCCTGGTGTTACGAAAACGGCTCATATAATTGACGAAGTAAGGGAAGATGACTTCATAGTCGTCAAGGTCTTCCATATACTCCGGCTTCCATTCAAGCGATATGAATCCCGCATAGTCGATCGAATACAGCGCATCCATGAACTCCTTGATCGGTGCGCTTCCCTCTCCTATGAGGTTATATGTATCCCTGTCATCCGAATCGCACAGATGCACATGCCTGACATATGCTCCAAGGTTACGTATCGAATCTTTCGGCTCCTCTCCGCCGGATCTGTACGTATGATGAAGATCCCACAGTGCGGCAAGATTATCGTCCGCAAATCCGTCAAGCAGGCTGCAGAGTTTCTTCGTATCCGAATACAGTCCCTGCGTCGCCACAAGGAGCGTAACATCTGCCTGCCTTGCGATCGGAAGGAGCTGTTCTATGGCTTTTTCTATCGCCTGTTCATCATTCGTCTCAAACACCATGCCGACATTATCAACGCGCATATAGCCGGCGGCATCTATTACCTTCTTGATATCTTCTATGCTATTCGGATCCGCCGGGTCGCATTTCTGATAAAACGCAGGGATCGCAAGCTTCCTGTCCCGAAGCTGTCTTGTGGTCGCTGCGATATTATAACGGTTAAAGGCTTCACCTTTTCCGTAAAATCTGTCCTGGGTCAGGTTATATACCTCAACTCCGGCAAAATCCATCTCTTCAGCTATATCGAGGCAGCCGTCCCAGGTGATATCGTTCCATCCGCGTGTGGAAAATGACAGTTTCATTACGGCTCCTCCTCATAAATGACTTTGTTGACAGCGTTAAGATATGCCCTGACGCTCGCTCCGATGATATCCGTCGACACGCCTCTTCCCGAATAAACCTTGCCGTTTGCAAGGAGCTTTACAACAGTCTCTGCCGCTGCCTCTTTTCCCTCGGTTATGGCCTTGATCTGAAAATCATCGAGTTCATAATGTCTTCCGGTGATCTGTTCGATCGCAAGAAATGCTGCATCGATCGGACCGTCCCCGAGAGACACTCCTTCCAGATCTTCGTCTTTGGTGCGAAGCTTTACATGAGCCATCGATGTGATGGAGTTACCCGTATTGGTTATATAATCTTCAAGCGTATACTTTGCCGGTACCTGCATCGCCGCGGTCGCAACGATAGCATCAAGTTCCTTGGCGGACACGGTCTCCTTTTTGGTAGCAAGCTTCATGAACGCTTCATAAACCTTGTCACAGTCTTCATCGCCGAGTGTATATCCGAGCTTTTCAACAACACCGATGACTGCCTCTTTGGAATCATGTGATGTAAGTCTGTCATCGGAAGACTCTTCTTCGGGAGTAAATCCGAACGCAGTCTTACCGGATGATGGTTCAACGCAGAATCTGTCAATAAGTCCTATCATCCTCTTCATTGAAGAGGTAGCCACGTTTGTCCTTACTCCAAAGCTCTCACCTTTTCCCGCGATGACCCTGCACACGTTCTCTAGAGAAGCCGTGTTGACCGGATAAGCAGATGCCTTGATCTCTCCTGCTCCGTGACAGAGTGCCGCGATCGCACATGCGTCGGCCATTGCCAGCTCGTTGGAGCATGATACGCCCCATGTTATATCCGAAAGCTTAGGATTTGCCTTGATCCTGTCTTCAAGAAAAGCGGCAAACTCCTCCGGAAGCATCGTTCCGGCGTCGTCACAAAACGTAACCGTTGTCGCACCCGAAGCTATCGCTGTCTCGGTAAGTTCCGAAAGGACCGAAGCATCCGCTCTTGTTGCATCGTCGATAAGCAGTTCAACATCCTCGGTATATTTCTTACAGGCCTCAACAGTCTGTGTAACCATTTCGACTATCGCCGGGGCCTTTTTATGATATACATATTCCTGACGGACACTGCTTCCGGGAGCCACGACCTGAAGTCTGAAGCTCGCTGCCTCGGAAAGCGCAGAGGCGGTAGGTGCGGGGTCTGACCCCAGGGGCACCGGCACCGCTACAGTGCTGTTCTTAACGGCAGAAGCCACTGACTTGATAAGTAAGCTGTCAACCTTGCTGTTCTGTATCTCGTCAAGTTCTATAACATCAACACATAGCTTATCAAGTAGCTTGGCAACCTCCAGCTTTTCCTTGAAGGACAGAGAGATATCCCTGCCGCCCGAAAGCTTTCTGACTGTGCTGTCGCATACTCTGACTGTGTTCATGTTTCGTCCTCCTACTTTTGATCTTTAAGATATTTCTTGGCAGCCTCAAGTTGAGTGTCTGTCTTATCTTCCTTGTACCTGTCGACATCAAATTCCACTTCTACATCCGGCTCTATGCCTTTCTCATGGATATTTTCACCATCCGGTGTGTAATAAACGGAATTGGTTATCTTGACACCGCTCCCGTCGTCGAGCGGGGTTATTATCTGTGTGATGCCTTTACCGAATGTCTTGGTTCCCATCACGGTGACAAGGTCGTGATCCCTTAATGCCCCGGTCAGTATCTCGGATGCACTTGCCGTGTTTCCATCGACGAGCAGCACACACGGAACCTTCAGATAATTTTCATCACCCTTATCCTCGTACTTGTATGACAGCCCGCGTCTGTCCTCAACGGATACGATCACTCCGTCCTTAACAAGTCTGTCTGCGATCTCTACGGCGATATCGACATATCCGCCGCCGTTTGATCGAAGATCTATGATAAGGCTCTTCATTCCCTGACTTTCGAGATCATCGATCGCTTCCCGGAACTGATCCGCGGTAGCATCTGCAAATTCGGAGATCGCTATATATCCGATCTTGTCATCCATCATCTCATGATCTACCGTCATCGTGTTGATCTCATCCCTGACGATGTCGAACCTTATGATATCGTCACTGTCACCTCTTTGGACTCCGACGGTGACCTTGCTGCCCTTCGGTCCGCGAAGCTTTGATACGATCAGGTTGATGTCCTGGCCTTTGACGTCCTCTCCGTCAACCTCAACGACGATATCATCCGCAAGCATACCCGCCGCCTCAGCAGGTGAGTCCTTGATGGGTTTTACAACCGTTACGACCAGGCTGTCCGGATCCTGTGACAGATATGCGCCGATCCCTTCGAATGTTCCCGACGTGTCCTCCATCATCTCCGCGAATTCCTCTTCCGTATAGTAAACGGAATACGGATCATCCAGGGATTCAAGCAGTCCCTTGTACAGCCCTTCGCGAAGCTGCTCCTTGTCTACCGTTTTCAGATAGGTCTTGTCGATCATCCCATACAGTTCATCTATCTTGTCGATCGTTTTCTTATCAAGGTGTGAGCTCGATGTACTTCCAAGCACTTTGGAATAGAAGCTTCCGTTTATCAGCATCTTCGTTACCGAAAATGCGGCATATACCACTGTGGCTATCACAACTATTAGAAGAGCGATCAGCAGACCCTGCACCATTCCCTTTTTTCGGGCCTTTTTTACCTGATCGCTTACATACTCTATTGACATCTGACTGTATACCGGAGCCTGCTGCTGGGGTTGCTCCGGTGCTTCGTAGTTTTCTTCCATGTTGTACTCCTAAACATTTATGAGAGATAATTCCACGGACTAACATAAGACCCGTTGAGGCGCACCGAGAAGTGAAGGTGCGGTCCCGTACTTCTCCCGGTGGATCCGACGCTTCCGATACGTTCTCCTCTTGCGACCATCGTTCCGGGTGACACACTGACTGCACTGGCATGCATGTAGATCGTGATCAGTCCGTC
>JAFZQP010000076.1 GCA_017620345.1 Lachnospiraceae bacterium | reverse complement strand
TTATCATCGGGATCCTTACGCATCTGCTTCGGTTTGCGACAAGAATCTCCTCAGGAATGCCTGCGGTTTCCTTGCCGAACATGAGAAAATCATTGGGCCGGTAATCTGCCTGTGTATAGCATTTTTCGGCCTTTGTCGTCACATACCAGATGCGCTTATCTTTGTGTACTTCATAAAACTGTTCAAGGCTGTCGTATATGCTGACATCCAGTTTATGCCAGTAATCCAGTCCCGCCCGTTTCAGCATTTTCTCGCTGATCTCAAATCCGAGCGGTCTTATAAGATGCAGCGAGGAACCTGTTACTACGCAGGTTCTTCCGATGTTTCCGGTATTTGCCGGAATCTCCGGTTCAAGGAGAACTATATTCATCCCCTACCTCCACTCTCCGATCACGATCCTTCAGGAAATAATATCCCTGATCATCATCGAGGCCGGATCGGTAACCTTTATCAGTTTTTCATTGATGTCAGTCATCACCTTGGCGATCTGACCGATCCTCGCATCCGAGTAGAACTTCTTGGAATAGATCAGCATAGGATTGATCCCGGCTGCAGTGTCAAATACCTGATATGCGAATCTTATGGCCGCATAGGCATCGTTGGCGGGGCACTGATATGACTTCATTCCGATCTGAGCCGATACCCCGCCGCTCATGATATCCGATGTCTCGTATGTCATGGTGACATAGTCATCAAGGAACGGCCTTTCGGTATCAATGATATACTCGCATGAACAGAAACGTATCGAATCTATGGACTGCTTCGAAATTCCCTCAAGGAGCTCCTGCATATTTGAGATCTGTCCCAGACGTATCCCCGTGGGAACTTTCCTGAGCTGGATACTCAGGGCATTTTTCGTACTGTGGTCAACACGGTTATGGAATGCCCCGGCGATCATGATATCATCTTTACCGTTGCACTTTGCAACTCCGAGGATAAGCGCGGCCGCACACATCTGGCTTCGGGTAAAGCCGGTACGCTTTTCAAACTCGTCCATATCCTGTCTTGATATCTTAACCGGAATCGGGAATATGCCCTGTTCATTTACGCCGTCGGTGATATCAGGCTCAAAATTCCTGCTCCAGTTGGTCCCGCCGTACATTGAGTTCATGTAATCTTCAGCTTCTTTATAAGCCGGTGATCTTCTTTCCTCATTGTATCTGCGAAGCGTTGTATAATACGTATCCATGGGCAGTTCTTTTTTCCTGTATGCCGTAAGAAGACGGTTCAGAAAAACCTGAACCCCCATTCCGTCAATGATCATATGGTGGAATACCATCAGGAGATACCCCCGCTCTTTGGTCACGTATATCCCGCATTTATACATCGGAGCATCGAATATCCTGGCAAAATACGTGTTAAACCCGCTGCTGATCTTGGCGAAT
Organism: Lachnospiraceae bacterium; assembly: GCA_017620345.1. The sequence continues at coordinate 1,377 of JAFZQP010000076.1, read as the reverse complement.
TCTTCCGCAGTGACTTTCTGTACCGTTACTTTCGGCTCACTGTCAGGAACATAACGGACAACAAGTTCGTTATCGTCCGAGAAGCCAAACCTTGTCGAAAAGATCGGCGAATTTTCAATGACTGCATTTAATGCCTCCGCAAGATCTTCTGCAATGGACACATCTTCAAACTCATAACACACGGGAATGTTGAATATCGGATGACGCGGACTGTACAACTGCATATCTATGAACGATACCTGCACCGCAAACGGAGGATACGCATGTCTTCTGGCCTCCATCTCATATTCCCCGGGACTGATACTCGCATTGCCCTCGGTCCGTTTCCTGTATATTTCTGCGATCTTTGCAACAGTACATCCGTTAAATATGTCCGCAGCGGTCAGTTCCGGGAGATCTGCCTTGGCCAAAAGAGCCATCGCGGTAAGGGAATCTCCTCCCATATGATAGAAATCATCCCGGATCCCCACCCGGTCTTTTGACAGTACAGCCGCCATTGCCATACAAAGATGTGATTCAAGTTCATCGCGCGGCGCCTCATACGGGGCGCTGTTATCTTCCCTGCCGGGTGCGAGCAGCATCTTCTTATTGATCTTTCCGTTCGGAAGAAGCGGCACTTCAACTATATGCACAAAATATGAAGGGATCATATAGTAAGGCAGGATCTCTTTCATTTTCTCCCTGACATCATTCTCATCAGTCAAAACCTCTCCCGTATAATACAGGCATATAAATGAACGGGTCTTTTCCTCGAATCCTTTTGCGCAGCAGAATGAAACACCCGTCACGGTCTTGAACGCCTTTTCTATCTCCGCCGGTTCTGTCCTGTTACCGTTTATCTTGATCATGTCGTTTGCGCGTCCGAGCAGTATGAGATTTCCGTCGGGAAGCTTCCTGCCCAGATCGCCCGTATGATATACACCGTTTCTCAGCGCCTTCGCGGTCTCATCCGGAAGATTGATATATCCGCGCATGAACGGATTATCGAAACATATCTCGCCGGACTCGCCGGGCGGGACCTCATGTCCTTCCTCATCAACAAGAATAAGATTGATCCCTTCATAATTCGGTTTTCCGACAGGGCAGATATCGTAAGGCCTGTCGATCTCAAACTGGGCAAGAGTAAATGCGCCCTCACTCATTGAATATGTGTTGATGAGACGTATCCCGTCAAGGCTGATGCCGTTTGCAGGTTCACTTCCGGTAAATACATACTGCATGTACGGTCCGAGATCGTCTCCGATGATCCGCAGAATGGAAGGTGACAGAAATGCCACGGTGATCCTGTTATCCAGGAAATACTGTTTCAGTTTGAGCGGATTCTTAACGATATCATACGGGATAACAAATACCGTGAAACCGATCTGTACAAGGCTT
>JAFZQP010000075.1 GCA_017620345.1 Lachnospiraceae bacterium | reverse complement strand
GGTGCATTTTGGTTATATGTTGCACCGTCAGGAAGGTTATCCATTGGATTTCCGTCATTATCTACAAAAACTACTCCTGCGATATCGCCATATGTTACTATCTCCTGATCAAGCCAGGTATCAATACGCTTTGCATAAGCTTCCGACAACTCTCGCCGCCATTCATGATCCGTGACAGTCCCGTCTTTTACCATAGTCCTGTCAACGTTAATGCTCATGGCAGAAGAGGATCCAGTAGCTCCGAAATCCCTGTTAAGTTTATCCCTCTGGAAGTTGAAATTGTTGAATCCGCTATAACCTGTCACAGTCGCACCGGCGTTTGACTCGACCGAGGTTATCGGTGCACTCACGGAGGAGCCGGAAAGATTCTGTGTAAGACCGCTTATCGCCTGGCTCTTATTGACTTCGCTCGTAGGAAAACTGAATGTAAAAGTCATCCCGTTTGTAAGCCCGCTTCCGCTTGCACTGTCTGTATATTTATATTGAGCTGTACTGTCAAGAGTAACCGGGTTGGAGCCTTCATTCTCCGTACCCCAGTCGGAAATAGGGAAAGACTCTCCTCCGTTTGTATTTGTAAAGCTGCTCCAGTTTGTCTTCGTATGAGTAAGGCCGTCATTTCCGTTCGTCTGCACAAGCCCTACGCCCGTTTCGTCCGCTTTGATCTGATATGTCCAGTTCGCGATCGCATTTTTATTACTGTTGGTAACGTTTATCGTCATTGAATCGGCTGTCGAGGATACGGCTCTTTTCGAAGTTCCGCCTATAGGTATCGCATCCCAGCTGTTGACCGTGATCCCGTCGCCGTTGAGTTTGCTTATGATACTCGTAAGTTCGTCACCTTCCTCGGCTTCAAATGAAAGGTTCATACCGTGAAATGACCATGAATAGGTATTACCGTTCTGTTGAATTGTGCCGCCCCACGTTCCCGCCTGCAGATTATTGATGTTTATCCCGTTATCATCCGCCTCCATGACGTAGACACGGTGAATGTTTTCACGGGTATCTCCGGCGTTTATCTTAAGTCGTATGAGTTCGTCCGGATTTGCAGGATCCTTGATATCCTTTATCCAGTCGGTATTTCCCGCGACAGCGGGCGCGCCGAGTTCATCCCATGTATAACGCTTGTGATTGATCAGGACACCTGCGGGAGTGCTTCCGTCAGCACCGTTGAACAGTTCATAATCATTGGGCATAGTTGTAATATCCGGAATATAGGGCGCCTTGAAAATGGCAAGAGTATTAAACTCCGTGGAGTTATATATTCTCGTCATCTCTTTCTTGATCTGCTGAACCTCAGAGTCTATGGCAGCCCTGTCCTCAACCGTATTCGTTCCGTTGGCTGATTTTACGGCTAGCTCCGTGATCCTGTGGAGCATGTCGTGGATCTCATTAAGCGCGCCTTCTCCAACCTGAAGGAAACTGATCCCGTCCTGAATATTTTCGGATGCCTTATCAAGACCCCGAACGAGCGAACGCATCTTTTCGGATATGGTAAGACCGGCCGCATCATCCGCAGCACGGTTGATACGGTAGCCTGAAGAAAGCTTTTCGGTTGTCTTGGATCTCTGGCCCGTAATGACTTTGAGTTCACGCTGTGTGAACATCGACGCCAGATTGTGCTGTATGACCATAAACAATTAACCTCTGATCATATTATCGGATAAAAACAGAAAATTTATAAGATTTACTTGTCAACCGTCAACTATTGTTACCAAACGATGCCGGCACGAAAACGGGGACGGAAAAACCGTCCCCGTTTCTTATTACCCTTGTCTTACTATCCAAACGTAATGACCATGAAACGGTTGATATTCTTTTTCACTGACTTGCCATTTACGTATACCCAGAAAGGATACTTCTGGGTTGTCTGGATAAACTGTACTCCCATCATGCTGATATCTGTCCGTAATATCGCATTCTGGAATCCGGGATATTTCATGTACTCGTTAAACATCGCCTTACCGCCCATTGCTCCGAAATATTCCCCCTGATATACAACATCTGCACTATAGGCTGTTTTGGAATCACTTCCGTCGGGACGTGTATAACTTTCAGTGGAAAATGGCAATTCCACTACCCTTGTATTGGCTCCTCTTCCCAAAGTACCAATGTTCGTAATGACCGGCAGACCGTTTTTAACCCTGTATTGAACGATCTGATCCAAAAATTCGGCGGTAGCTTTACTGTCGCAGGTTATCATTATCGTTTCTCCGGCAAGAGGAACGCTGACATTCCTTGCTGAGTCTGCCACACCGACAACGAAATAAAAGGTCATACCGTTTACCGAACAGTAACAAATACATGTTCCGCTTTGAGAGGTCGTTTTTATGGTTAAGGTCTCATTCTTTTTTCCGGAAGATATACAATCAAGCATACTCGATGTTTTCCATTCTACCCAGGAACCTTCCTTCACATTCTTGAGTGTTATCTTGGCACTGCCTCCGGCTTTCATTGTAACGCAGGTTTTGCTGAGTGCGGGAACGACCACCTTGAATGTTGTCGTCACAACTACCTTGCCGGTTCCCAGCGTAAATGTTCCGGTTACCTTGGCAGTTCCTGCCTTTCCGAAAGTCACGTGACCTGTAGTATCAACATTTGCCACAGAATCATTTGCAGACTTCCAGGCAACGTTATACGAATCCGGTGCGATCCCGTCCACCCAGTTAACTATATCTGTCATCTCATATGTATCATTGAGATTATTAACTGTTATTTTCTGATTGGCTTTATCGATCTCCGGTTTTGTTACTATGATATTGGCTAAGATTCTTTCGTTTTCATAATCCTTCCATTTTCTTGTTACGTATATCGTTGCGGTACCGGGTTTCTTTCCGGTAAAGAACTGGGTCTTTATCCCATTCATTTTTTTGGTAGACATCGACAACAGTCCTGAAGGATCTACCCTATATTTGATGGTACGCTTTCTTGCATCCTCACCAAACGCCGCAGCAAACTGATCATCAAAAGCAGGATCTCCTTCATTGTAAGTTGTTATATTCTGACCAACGAGGATCTTGTATGTCTGCACATCACCCGGTACAGGATCACTTCCGTCAGTTACGGTTACTTTACAGCTTGCGGAATAGCCTCCTTCTCTTGTTGTCACGGTAACAGTAACAGTCCCCACCTTATTTGCGGTAAATGTGCATGTCGAGACAGGGTTATTGGTACCGGAACGACTGGAAACATCCCTTATCACCCGTTCAGAATATGCCTTACTGTCTTCGGAAGTCGTCCAATCAACCAAAGTGTTATATGCCGTGGAAGGAGTGATGGTTGATGTGAGCGTTGCGGATTCTCCCAGTTTCAGCACTATACTTTTCTGGTCGAGCGATATACTTTTAACCTTATCTTCATCCTCCGGAGGATCATCCGGGTCGGGATCCGGAATGCTCTCGTCGCCTGCTGTTACGGTAACGACACCGCTGTCATAATAGCCCGTTCTTTCTGCTCTGGCTTTAATGACAGCACCTTTTTTTGCCGTGATCGATCCGCTGTATAACGTACTCTTGGAAACAGCCGAGCCCGGATCTGTCTTATCCAATGTATACCATATCTTCGATCCGCTGTCCGAACTTAATGAAATGCTGTAGCTTGAACCGGATTTAGCCTGCGAAGCCTTTGGAGCCGATGTCGTTCCCAAAGCAGCTGCCGTGCCATCCGCACTGCCGCCCGAATCGGCTGTGAGCGAAGGCAAAAACCTTCCCCACATTGAGTCAGCCTGATGATCTGAATCAGACATGACTGATGAACTGCGGTTAAAGTATTTGTACATTGTTCCCCAGGTCTGATCATCCCAGGTCACATCAACGTAATACCATGTTCCGTTCACTCTTACGATGTTCCATGCGTGAACGCCATTCTTGTTAACTACACCGGCATCTATCCCGGCAGCGCTAAGAAGCATATCCATGGTCTTGGCATAACCGGTACACACGGTTTTGTGCTGTACTACCGCACTGTATGAACTCTGATCAAACTGACCGCTGACGTATTGCACATCCCTTGCAATGATATCATGTGCCTTTTTCTCCTTGCCCAGCTGAGTTGTTTCGGTATTCACCTCACTCATCCACGAATCCAGCTGATCCCTCATGGCGCTTGTTGTTGCTGCTCTGTCCGCGCCAAGATGGAATGCCTGGTCACACATCATATATACCGTGGTCCCGCTCCATCTAACGGAATTATAGACAAAATAATACTGCGGATTATTATAATAAAAGATAAAAAAGATATCTTGCAGCTGGTCAGATGACAGACCCTTGGCCGATGCAGTCGGCAGAAGATACCAACTGTGCGAACCATCGCTTGACGTTGCCGCCACCTGTTTATAGTCTGTATTCCCCTGAATAACTTTCAAACACGCATCATTAAGACTGTCATAATACTTCTTCTCAGTATCAGTCATCTGGTTGTAAAAGAAGTAGTTGGAATACCGGTCCCAGTAGGCATCGGTAGAAGCAAACAGCTGATCGTCATCATCAAAGTAGTCTTCCCCGGAATCCTCTATCAGCTCATCATTGTAGTACCCTTCCGGCACCTCAATAAACTCGATTCCATTATACCCGGCCATATCCGGGGCAAATTCGTCATCTGTGGCCGGTAACAGATCCGGAACATTTTCTTCCGAAGCAGGTGTCACCTCTTCTTCCGTTTCGAAAAACTCCTCTTCGATGATATCGGGGATCATTTCGCTTCCCTGAAGTTCGGACTCTGCCTCCAGAACTTCGGGCTCTGCCACCTGCGCATCAAGTTCCACAGCCTGCACAGGGATCATCGTAGCCAGTAATAATGCAGCTGTAAACAATGCTGTTATTCTTACTTTTTTAAATCTCATGTCCATCCTCCTATCGTTCTGTCAAAATGCAATATGTCAAAATATCCATACTTAGCATCGAAAGTGCTCTGTCACATATATGTACTAATTGTAACATTAATTTGAAAGCAAACAATAGCGTGACAACAATTTGTCAATGACAAAAAGTTGTCACGCTGCTTTTCAGAAACGATCAATGGTAAAATATACTGTATCCTTTATTTGTATGGATAATACTCAATTAACCATGGAGGGATAATAATGGGAAAAAAGAAATGTAAGATATTTGTTTCAATGTTACTATCAATGACAATGCTTTTTACGGCACTCCCTGTTTTTGCGGCAGAATATGAGGACCCGGAAGAGGTTGTAAATGAGACAGACGATATTCCCGAGGTGGATCAAACGGGCGGTGGAGTGATCGACGATTGGGATTACACCCTTGGTCAGGAATATACCAATGATGAGGGTATCATTTACCTGCATCACTACAAAGGATCGGATACAAACGTCAGCGTCCCGGCTACAATGCAGGTTGATGGAAATGCCTATCCCGTTCGCCAAACGGTAATAAAAAGGGTAACAGGTTATAACAGTATATTCCCCGACACTGTGGAAAGTGTGTCATTTGAATCCGGTGTAAGGGCAGGCGACGACATAAGCAATATGTTCTCAGGCTGTGACAAGCTTACGTCCGTGGATCTTACGGGATTCAATACAGCGGGCGCAGCAAATATATCCGGAATGTTCAAAAATTGCTCGAGCCTTGAAAGTATCGACGTAAGCCCTATGGATGTCTCCGGCGCAGCAGCCGTAGCCAATCACGACAGAGGTTCATTTACGGAGTCGATCTTCTACGGTTGTTCTTCACTAAAGTCGATCGATCTCAGTTCCTGGACGTTCAACGCATACGGCAATCTGAAGCTTATGTTCTATGACTGTACTTCCCTTGAAACAGTCAAGTTCTGCAATATCCTTGCTCCCGAGTTTTCAAGTAAAGGCAGCACCGGACGAAACAGCGATATGCAGAGCATGTTTTGTAACTGCCAAAGCTTAAAGTCGATCGAATTTCCGGCCGGTCTTAATATGGACAACTGCACTAATCTGTCGAATGCCTTTTACGGCTGTACGAGTCTTCAGGAAATAGATATGAGCAATTGGTATTTTTCCAAACCTGATATGGAAGATATACCAAACAGGTTTTATCTGGATCTGACCTCCATGTTCCAAAACTGTAGCTCACTGACAGAGATAAAGATGCCGAATATTTACAGAGCGGTAGCGCTTAACTATACCTTCAGCGGCTGTGACAGGCTTGTGACAGCGGATCTGTCGCAGATGGATATGTCCATGCAGCAATTTTTAAACGATGATGATTCTGATCTTGCTTATCAAACGTTTGAGGGTGCATTAAAACTGAGAACCATCAATTCACCTGTAAACGTTCTCCGTAAAATGTCCCTTCCCGCTGCTTTTACGGGATCGGATGGTGTCAGGTATACGGAATTTCCAAAGAACAAGACAGACAGTATCACTCTCACGCTTGATAGCTCTTCAATAATCCCTTTGGAAAGCATTAATTTCGGAGATGATGGCTCAGAGATATCAATTGATTCTGTTGGCGGGGAACGGATCGTAAACATGCGCTTCGCTCCGGAAACGGCCACCTATAAGACTGCGGATTTAACCATATCCGATCCGTCGGTAATAAGTATTGAAAAGATCAACGAATACGCTTTTAGTGTTTTCGCGCTTAAGACGGGAACTGCCACGATAACCGCAACAGCAACTGATGGGAGCGGAGTTTCTGCCTCCCTCAAGGTATATGTCTTCGGTCAGGGTGGTGCTGTTACAGAGATCTCACTCGATAAGCCGGAGGTCACTGTAGGCGTAGGCAAGACCGTTACCGTAAAAGCATCATGTATTCCTGCAGATGCAGTAGATCAGCGGCTGGAATGGACGATCAGGACTGATGATGATGAATTCATAAGTATAACTGTCAGCGAGGACACGCACAGCTGCACAATAAAAGGACTTAAGACAACCAACGGAGAACAGGCGATGATATCCGTCAGCACACTGCAAAGCAGCGGATATGCATATAAGTGGTGTCGGGTCAATGTAACCAAGAGCGGCGGAAGCGATATACCTCAGCCGGATCCCATTCCGGCTACGACGGTCACGCTTGTAAAAGGGCAGAAATATGATGCATCTTCGCTCCTTGCCGGATTTCTTTCAAACAAAAAGAACAAGTTGTCAGTATCAAATACCAAAGTAGCATCCATTACCGCCAAAGGTCTGATAACAGCCAAGGGGTATGCTGATGTAGCGGAAATCCTATGCAACGGTAACGCCACAGGCCTGAGCGTAAGGACAGAGGTACCGAAAATCACGGAGAAAACGGTCACTTTGAACAACCTAAACCAGACCTATAACAGTAAGGACAATATTTCCGGTTTTTATTACACAACTCCACGTTGGGAGTTTGCGTCTTCAAAGAATCCTATTGCTACGATAGACAGTTCCACCGGCTTGATAACTCCCATAAAAGCCGGAAGCGCTAAAGTAAATGCTGTATTTGATAACGTGGGAACTAAAGGATCAGTGAGTTTCCCCTTCACGATAAAGGTTATAGTTCCACAGCTGAGCAAAACATGCGTGACGATCAATTCCGGCGGCAGTGCCAAGGTTACACTGAAAAATGTAAAGAGCGGATCTCAGGTTAACTGGAGTTCTCTGTCGTGTCCATTCTGGACGGCTACAACATCCGGAAAGAATAATGAGATCTTCTCGATCAAAGGTGTCAAGGACAAGTGCGGACTGTCTATTATTACGGCATCAGTGGACGGAATGTATTTCTACCTTGTCATAGGCGTAACAAATCCTGCCTATAAAGAGTATAACGTGGAAACAGCCGGAAGTACTGTATGGGGATATTATGACTATAAAGCTTCCGCACAGTTTGTAGATCTGATATTGAAATATCGTAAGGATAACGGTCTTCGCCCGATCGGTAACTTGAGTGATCTTACAAAAGGCTCGAATATCAGAGTAAGGGAGATGACATTCCCGACAGGTACCAATTCGCGTCCCGACGGCACTGAAAGAAGTACCGCATATACAGATCCGGGCCTTGTTGTTATCAACGAATCGCTTGATCTTAAAACTGGTAAGGCCGCTTATGACAGACTCGTGAAATCCCAGGAGGAAATTCTGCTCAGAAGTGATATCACTAAGATGGGCGTAGCATTCTTTAAAGCCAAGACGCCTTCCGAATTTTATGTTAAAACCAACAATAAGGTGGTCAGGAAAAAGTTCAATTATTTCTTTGCAGAGGCTTTTGGTAAATAAGTATATTTAATATAAGAGGGCCGCAATCTGCGGCCCTCTTATTCTTTATACCCGGTACATCAGGCACTCACCTTCTCCTGTCGTGAGTCATGTAGTATTCGCGCTTGTTCTCATACATGAGCCTGTCGATGCGTCCGATGAAATCTGCACTGTCATTTATGTCGATTATGTCTCCGCCCATCGACGCAGACAGTTCGTACTGTCTGTTCGAGATCCTGTTATAATCCTCTATCGCGTTCTCTATCCGGTCGCAGTAATCCTTCACTGTATTTTCTCCCTGATCATCCGCGATCAGAACAAACTCATCACCTGCAAATCTGATGACATTTCCTCCGGTCTGGGTCACTTTCGACAATATGTTGGCAAATGCTATCAAAGCTTCGTCTCCGGCTTTGTGGGAATAGTTGTCATTGATCGATTTAAAACTGTTAAGATCGAGCATTATAGCCGCAAATCTCTTCTTCTTTCTTCTGACATAATAGTTGACTATCTTGTCAAGTTCATACATGTTGTACACACCGGTAAGCTTATCGATGTACAGGCATTCCTTCTGAAGGCATATGACTATGCTGCAGAATGAGATCGCAAAGCACACCGGCTGCACGGACAGACCATAACATGCCGTCTGGATGATCACGCCTATCGTGATAGGAAGAATGAACTCCCATACGGGAAAATACCGAAGCGAGCCGTCGCGGAACTGTGTCGTGAAATAGACCGTAAGACTATATATCAGAAGATAAAATGCCGCAACGATATATACGAAATAGAGCGGTCCTCTTTTATATACATTGTTCTCATCAAGTGAAAAAACGATCGGGTTGAATATATTGATGACAAGCAGTATGGATTCGACGACGGTGATAAGGCATACGGTCACATACTGAAATCTCGATATCGTTTTATTGATATGTTTAACGACAAGAGCAAGTACACCCGTACCAACGACAAGATTATACAGATACAGTATGGAGTTACCGAAGAATGCGATACACCGGAACGTGCTGCCGGGCCGGCCGTCAACAAGAAAAACAAACGGATCGACCAGACAGTCGATCATGGTTGCGATTATCATGATAAAAAGGATGCGGCTCTCATCCCTTCGCCCGGGAAGGTCCCATCCGCGAGCAAGCAATATGAGGATCAGAAGGAGCACTCCGACATAATCCGCAATAAAAACCGCATTCAGATCTATACCAACCGACATGACTTACCTCGAAAATAAGATTAGTTTAAGCTCTGCGCTTTTTCAGCTCGCTCTTGTTCTCATACATGATCTTATCGGCGCGTTCAAACACTGCGGAAACACTCTTGTCGTTCTCCCATTTGGACATACCGCAGGCGATAACGATACCGCCGGATGTGATCGCGTCTTCGTTATGTACCCTGATGTTTTCTATCAGTTCATCAATGCACAGATAATCATCGCCCTCAACGACTATCGTAAACTCATCGCCGCCGGTTCGAAATACCGGGCTTCTCTTGAAGTTGTCACAGATGAACTTGCAGGCATCTTTTATGTACTGATCTCCCGCCTGGTGTCCCAGGGTATCATTTACTTTCTTCAGATCGTTCACATCCATGATCACAACGGCAAATGCCGTATCATCATTTTCCCTGATCTGCGCATTCAGACGTGTTTCTTCTTCGAGGAATGCATGCTTGTTCTTAACACCTGTAAGTGCATCGACGTTGGCCTTGATCTGTGCCTGTGCAAGACGCCTTGCGTAATCTTCTTCCTGCTGTACCTGGGATTCGATGTCGTTGATACCGATGATCAGACGTCTGCCTTCCTTCTCTTCGACCATTGCGGCCCTGAGTTGTACATAGTGAGGTTTGTCGTCGATCATGAGCCTGTAACTGAGCGTGAACATCCTTCCCTGCTCTGTTTCCGAAAGTATCCCCTCTTTACTGAACATCGAAAGGAACCTTTCAAGATCCGCGGGATATATGACTCTTAAGATCTGCTCGCGTGAAGTTGTGAAAAACTCCATTCCTTCCTTCGGAAGAGCCAGGCTGTTGAATCCTTCCGTTGCACTGAATTCACGGTATCTGTCCGTCTCGGGATCGATAACGTATACACAGAGAAAATCACCCGTCAGCGCATTGAGTCGCGTATAAGCTATACGTTCCTCGAGTATACGCTCCGCAGCACGCCTCTGCTTCATCTCCTCATCAACATTTGTTACGCCAAGTATTATAAAGCGTTCATCATCATCCATACGCGTGACCGTCATGCTCACATAGACCGGTCCGTTCTCGGACAGAAGACGGTATGTCATTATGAAAGTCTTGCTGCGGTCAAGTGCACTTATGAGCGTATCGCGGTCCAGGGCTTTTACGACTGTTTCACGGTCATCCTGATACACAAATACCTCTGCATCCTTGATACACGATCCAAAGAAATCCGTACCGCGCCGTATCTCGTTAAGCGTTCCGGTTTTATCATCCGTGTTGTACTCTATATACTCACCATTCTCAATATTGATATAGTACAGATCCTCGTAGCCGTGTGCGAGAGTCTGCGCGATATGCGTAAAGATGATGCCGTTGTTCTTCGCCTTTTCATATGCTTCCTTCGTCGTCGCATTTTCTCTCTGGATACGGATCATATCCGTTACATCTTCACTCATTCCGAGTACGCACAGTCTTCCGGAAGTATCAATGAACTTAAGCTTTGTAGTCTGCAGCTGCCGTTGGTTACCTGCAGCATCAAGTACATCCTCAAACACGATATAAGGCTCGTCCATGGAAAGTGCGATCTTGTCCTCTTTATCGAACAGTTCGGCCGTCTTCGGGTCGAATATCTGCAAAGCAACAAGACCCACAACATCCTCGGGGGTTTCCTTGTGCGCATAATCCGCAAATGCCTGGTTGCATGCAAGATAGGCTCCGGTTTCGGCATCCTTCGAAAAGCTCATGGCGGGCATATGATCAAGAAGTGTTGTGATCGACTCTTTAAGTTCCGCGATCTTCTTCGCATCCATGGCCTCTTTTTCGGCGGCGGTAAGCCGTTTTCCGAGTTTCCTTGCGTCCTGGTAGTTATGCAACATGATAAATGCGCAGAGAATGAACAATCCGAGTGATACGATCGTATACAATGTATTGGTACTGCTGATCTCCTCTGCCTGTTCTTCGAGGAACGCTACCCGCGCTGTCCCTGTATCACCACCCGCGTCGCTTTCATGATGAGCCTGATGATATTCGTATATACGCTCCGCAGCAGACCTCGCCGCATTTTCCGTCTCACGCGATACCCACATCATTGAGGCGAACAGTATCAGCACCAGCATACAGATCCATACAAAGAACCGCTGCTCATATTCCCTTTTCTGATCACGATGGATAAGTATCCTGAAATATATAAGTCCGAGTATAGCCCAGACTATGAACAGGATGTATGATTCAGTCTCCATGGCATCGAACGGAAGAAGCCCGGGTACGAGAAGCAGCAGCATGAAGCACATCATGAGTATCATTCCGGCAACACCGGTAGTCTTTTCAGTACGCCTGTCATTCTGCCTTGCATGTACAAATGTTGCATAGGAAATGAGTCCGTAGATCATCGTGGCACCCAGAGTCGTTACATCCACGATCCAGCCGATCGCGGTCCTGCCCAGGAAAGGTATGAAAACGGAGACCGCTACTATGGCTGTAATGGCCTTCTTCGGAATACCGTTTTCGGTCAGCTGTGCCAGTCTTTTCGGCGCATCTCCGTCTCTTCCGGCTGCATATACAAGACGCGAAACAGCAAGCATATTTCCGAACAGACTTGTCAGGATCACTCCGAAAAGAGCGAGCATCAGTATCGATATACCGGTCCTTCCAAGATAATGGTTCGCCGCATAAAAAGCGGGAACTGCCTTGATCCCCTCAAGGTTTCCCATATCCTTTAAATACTCCAGCCAGTTTGCGTACTCCGGCGGATATGCCGATATGGAAAGAACGCAGACAAACAGATACAGTGTCGTTGTAAGGACAACGGACCAGATCAGAATGCTGCGTACTTTTTTAACAGGGAATGTATATTCTTCGGAAAAATGTGAAATGTTCTCATAGCCGATAAAGGCCCATGGCGAAATAGCCGCGATACGGATTATCTGTCCGAAAGCACCCGATCCCTCCGAGTACATCGGTGTGTAAGAAAATGAACTTCCGTGGCGTACCATCGCGATGACGGCGCATACCGTAAATCCGATCGTAAAAACAAGCGCTGCAACTATCATAACGCGGTCGGTAAATCGCGAACCTATCATGCACAACAGCCCGATCACCGCAACTGTTGCGATGGACAGAAGAACCTCACCGAGCCAGACTTCATACCCGAATATGTGATAGTTTATACCGAATTGGAAAGTGTTGCCGAGAAAGAATCGGGCAAAAAGAGGAACGGCTGTGATATTCGCCCACAGTATCGCAAGATATGTAAGAAGCACGAACCATAACGTCACAAATCCCAGATCCTTGCTTCCGGTCTTTTTTACAAAAGCATATGCACCGCCCGCGTCGGGTCCGGACTGTATCATATACTGCAGATTCCATGTGATGATAAGTATTACAGCCATGCCGAGAAGCAGTCCGAAGACCGTTCCGAGTATACCTGATTTCTGAAGATAGGTATTACACGTAACTATGAAGGACCCCCAGCCGATACTCGTACCGATCGAGAACGCCCACATACCCAGGGGCGAAAAACCTGATTTAAGTGTTCTGTCGTTCATATTCGCCGTCCTATTATTATTATCATTCTCAGACGATTACTCTGTCACGTCCGCCCTGCTTTCCTTCGTAAAGCTTGTCATCTGCCTGACGGATGAGATGGTTGATCGCTATGCCCTCAGTCTTGGCCGCGGCACCGAAAGTCATCGTGACCTTATGTATCTCGCCGTTGTATTCAACATCCTTGTCGTGAAGCGCCTGACGTATCAGCATCAGGTTGTCGTATGCTTCGTGTATGTCAATATTAACATAGACTATCAGGAATTCCTCTCCGCCCCACCTGGCTACGAATCCCTCGCGCCTGTTCATGCTGTCATTGAGAAGATGAGCAACTTCCCTAAGCACCACATCGCCGCATTCATGTCCGAACGTATCGTTGAAAGTTTTGAAATGATCTATATCACCGATCGCAACACAGTATTTGACTCCGCTGTCCTCGATCTCGTCAATCCTCTTTTCCGCACTTCGTCTGTTAAAAAGTCCAGTCAGTACATCACGTTCGATCAGGCGCCGCAACGCTATCTGAAGATTGCTCATGTTCCTTCCGATCTCTCCGAGCTCGTCCTCACGCTGTGCAACACTTGCGTCCAGTTTTGCATCAAGCCTGTTCTCCGACAGCTGCTTCATGAAATCAAGCATGTGCTTGACCACGATAACAAGCTTATTCGCAAAGATCATGATAAAGAACGATGTGACGGCGATCGTACCGAACATGATGATCAGATTTTTGATCACGGATCTTGTAATGCTCTCGTTAAGGTCGGTGATGGGTTTTGCAACGCCGATCATACCGACGCACTCTTTATCATCCGATGTCATTATCGGTGCGTAATATCCGTAGTAGTTGACCATCCCGATGGCGACATTGTCGTAGAACATCGGCATTTCTCCGTAGAACACGTCGTTTACGATCTTTTCACTCGCAACGGTCATTACCATACGGTTACCTTCCTCATCACGCAGCGTCGTGATGAGCCTTGTGTCATACGAGAATATCGATATCTCCAGACGGCTCCCGTCCTCGATCCCGTCTATGAGCTCATACTCTCCTGAGATCACCGTATCTCCCTTGTACAGCTTGATGACATTGTCTTCCACCGTAACGTTAAAATCACCCGGGTACTTCACGTCATATGCCTTGAGTACCGCGAGGGCTACGTTACGAAGGTTATCCTCAGCCTCCGTCGTCATTGCCTGACGCACGGATTCAGAGCATACTATCATCATGATAACGCTGCACAGGATAAGCGGAACAAGCGTCATCATCATGAATTCGACGTAGAACGATCTGTTTCCTTTTTTCGCCACGCGGGCTAGTTTCATAACTGTCCTCCGTAGGCGTCATATATCCTGACGCCATCGGTAACTCTGTAATCATCCGGTCCTGCATTCCGTAGTCTCTCTGCAAGATCATGTATATCACGAAGCCTGTCGGCAAATGCCATCCCGCCTCCGACAAGATCGACCGAATGCGAATCACTTCCCCCGGTAATAAAGATACCAAGTTCTCGCGCATATTTCAAAGCTTTTTCGTTGAATTTTATATTATCTTTCGGTACATACGGTGCAACATGGGCTGCATTTACCGCCTCAACACCGTCTATATACTCCGGAAACAGCCGTATTTCGCTGATATAGCTCGCTTCCCGGAACGGATGTGCATGCACCACGATACCTCCTCCCGAATGAATGATATCGAACTGCTCGGCTACCGTTGCCTCGCGAAGTTCGGGATGATCGTACATCCATTCTATATCAACACCATAGATCAGGAATTCCGTCCCATGGTATCCGGCTTCATATCCGGGCAGTACGCAAAAATCATTTGCGTCGCCCCACTCCTTCGCCAGGTAATACGGCGCAAAGAACGCATCGAGAAAATCATGCCAGCTGCTGTGTCTGTCCACTGCGGTATTCCCACCCCAGTTGTGATTGGTCATGACCATTCCCGTGTATCCGTATGCTTTATGCGCTTTCGCCATCTCAACAGCCGTATTGACCGCACATGCGCTCGATTCACTTGAATGCATGTGAGTCTCATACAGGTAAGGGTATCCTTCGATCCCGTTAAAAAGTCCATTCATCAGAAATGCTCGTAAAGAGCCTCGTAGACTATACGGAATTCAGGCTCTTCCTCCATCGTAAAATATGAATTGATATTCCAGTCATCGCTTCCGTCGTTATGATTTTCGCCATCGGCGCATGTTGCAAATATCCTGACCGGAATATCGCACGCCTCATCGATCGGCTTTTCGAAAAATGCGCTCATCAGATCGACCGTATCTGTGTCAGCCGATTTGTAGAACCATCTGCCGTGGAATTCTATCATAAGACTCAGGCCCCCTCGGCACGTGATCTCACAGAACTGCGGCATCGCATCAAAGTGCCGCATGATCTCGATGCCGTCAGCATCTTCGCTTCCGCCCCACCGAAGCTTTGCGGGCATATTCACTTCTTCTCCCGTTTCAAATCCGGGTGAAAAATACGGATCCGACAGTATATTTTTGTACGCATCCATAAGCGGCTGTCTGATCCCGACCGAAGGTTCATTCGGGTCTTCGATCTCAAGCCCCAGCCTTCCCCTGTCCCTGAACTGGTACATGGATATGGCAGCTATCGGAGCGTTGTTTTTCTTAACTGCATCATAGTATCTGACTACCGGAAGTGCCTGGCGGAGCGGTCCCGTCACATCACCGTCGACGTTAAGCTCGGCCTGGATAAAAGGCTTGTTGCCGAATCGTTTTGACAGTCTGTCATATGTGGCCGTGTATCTTTCGAGTATCTCTTCGGGCACATCCTGCGTGAACTTTCCCGTCTCCTCCACGCATCCGTACGGCCAGCCGTAATGGAGCGCAATGTATTTATCCGCCGACCACATATCGGCAGCCTCATACGCACGTGCAAATTCATCCTCGCACTCGACCTTGCGCTGCCCCGACTCATCTTTCATATCACAGATCAGTCCTGCACAGAATATGGTCCGGACATTCGGAGCCTCATCCTTTATTATACCCGAAAATCGAACAAAAAAATCAGCGATCTCATTAAATGAAAATCGCTTGTTGTGTGTAAACCAGTTTCCGTTACATTCATGGTTGATCCGCAGCATCATCCTGCCGAATGTTGACAGCTTCCCTGCGATGCTCCTGAGGCTGTCGTCATCTACGGAGCAGTCTATCGTTAAAGTTAACATAACATCCTGCCCATGACGTCTGATGTCACGCATCTGCTCAAACTGCGCCCCGCCCTCGAAGAACGGGTAATAATCATCGTATGGATAGTCCCATGCAAACTTCACATCCATATCCGCACAGGCCTCGGAAATACGCTGTGGCCACTCTTTGTCCTTCGGATAGTATGTGTACATTATGTTAACCGCTCTGTGGGGTCGTCCAAGTACGTTCAGAATATACTCCTGACAAACATATTCGCCCCTTTCACTCCCGTCTCCGAGATCAAGAGCACAGCGGGCGGGAAGAAGTTTAACTTTTTTCATGGGCCCCTCCTATCTACAGTTAGCATATATCAAAAAGCGACAATTGGTTGGATTCCGGAAGGCTCTCGAGGAGTCCGAGCTCTACCATATGGTCTATGACGCTCCTCGATACGCGGGTTCGCTCCTGAAAATCATCCAGCGACAGGAACGGTCCGTCTTTTACCGCATCCGCCACCTGATCCGCCGCTTTGTCTCCGAGACCGTCTATGCAGTCAAGACGCGGCATTATCTTTCCGTCAACTATTGTGCAGTGATGCGGTTTTGCCCTGAACACGTCTATCGGCATGAATTCGTAGCCTCTTGCGTACATCTCCTCCGCGATCTTAAGATCCTTTAATGTGTTCTCCTGCTTGGCCGTAAGCTTGATGCCTGAATCAGCTGATATCTTACGGTATTTTCCGATCTCCTCATTAAGTACCGCCCGTCCCCGGCACATAGTCTCGTATGAAAATGCAGATGCCCTGATCGAAAAATATGCCGCATAGTATTCAAGCGGATAATTGATCTTGTAATATGCGATACGCCATGCCATCATGACATAGGCTGCCGCGTGGGCTTTCGGGAACATATACTTTATCTGCTCACATGACCATACATACCACTCCGGTACGCCATGGTCGAGCATATCCTGTTTCCACTCGGGCCATTCCGCGCACTTGCCTTTTGCGACCGTACCCTTCCTGACTTTTTCCATTATATTGAACGCTCGCGAGCTCTCAACACCCATGTTGATAAGATATGTCATGATATCATCACGCGTACATATCGCCGTTGAGATAGTAGCCTTTCCTTCGGCTATGACGGTCTGTGCGTTGTTCAGCCATACGTCGGTACCGTGGGACAGTCCCGATATCCTTACAAGATCCGAGAACGCCTCGGGCTTGGTATCGATCAGCATCTGTATGACGAAGTCGGTTCCGAACTCGGGAATACCAAGGCAGCCAAGCTTGCATCCGCCTATATCTTCAGGCGTTATCCCGAGCACTTCCGTTGATTTGAAGATACTCATGACCTTTTCATCGTCAAGTGCTACAGCGGTCGGATCGGTGTTTGTCAGATCCTGGAGCATCCTGATCATGGTCGGATCATCGTGTCCGAGTATATCGAGCTTGAGCAGGTTATGATCTATCGAATGGTAGTCAAAATGCGTCGTGATGATATCCGTGTTCATGTCATCGGCAGGATGCTGGATCGGAGTGAACGTATCGATATCCTCACCCTTGGGCAGAACGATGATGCCTCCCGGATGCTGTCCGGTCGTTCGTCTGACACCCGTACATCCTTTTGAAAGCCTGTCTATCTCGCACGGTCTCTTGTTATCGCCACGCTCTTCGAAATACTTCTTAACGTAGCCGTATGCGGTCTTTTCCGCTATCGTACCGATCGTTCCGGCACGGAAAGTCTGACCGGTTCCGAATATGACCTCAGTGTATTTATGTGCTCTCGACTGGTATTCACCGGAGAAATTCAGATCGATGTCAGGCTCCTTGTCTCCCTTGAATCCGAGGAACGTCTCAAACGGTATATCAAACCCATCCTTTTTGAGCGGCTGTCCGCAGACGGGACACAGTTTGTTCGGCATGTCACACCCGGCACGTCCCGCATAGGCTCTTACCTCATCCGATTCAAAATCACTGTAATGGCAGCTGCTGCAGTAGTAGTGCGGTGGCAGCGGGTTGACCTCTGTTATGCCGGCCATAGTCGCAACGAATGACGATCCGACAGATCCACGCGATCCGACGAGATAACCGTCCTCATTCGATTTCCACACAAGTTTCTGTGCGATTATATACATGACCGCAAAGCCGTTTGAGATTATCGAATGCAGCTCCTTATCGAGTCTGGCACTTACCTGCGGCGGCAGATCATCACCGTATACTTCTCTTGCCTTTTTGTAGCATATCTCGGTGAGTGTCTTGTCGGAGTCCTCGATGACCGGGGGGCACTTGTCCGGACGTACCGGCTCTATGCGCTCGATCATATCCGATATCTTACGTGTATTCGTAACAACGATCTCATAAGCCTTGTCAAATCCGAGATAATCAAACTCCGCAAGCATCTCCTCCGTCGTGCGAAGGTACAGCGGTGCCTGCATATCCGCATCCTTGAAGCCTTTTCCGGCCATGAGAACGCGTCTGTATACTTCATCTTCGGGATCGAGGAAATGGACGTCACAGGTGGCGACTACCGGTATCCCAAGCCTGTCTCCGAGGCTGACGATCTTTCTGTTTATGTCTTCGAGGTCCTTCGTGCTGTTTATGTCCTCGAACCTGTCCTCCCTGACCATGAACTCATTGTTGCCGTTCGGCTGAATCTCAAGGTAATCGTAGAACTTCGCGATCCTCTCTATCTCATCCTCGCTCTTTTTGTTTATGATCGCCTGATACAGCTCGCCCTGTTCGCAGGCGGAGCCGATGATGAGTCCATCTCTGTGCTTTTCGATCAGGCTCTTCGGGATCTTGGCCTGTCCGTGGTAATATCTGATATGCGAAAGAGACACGAGTTTATACAGATTGACCCGTCCGGTCTCATTTGCTGCAAGCAGTATTATATGGTTGCTCGGCGACTTGCGGATCTTCTCATCGGAAGCAGCGCTCATCTCATTCAGACCTTCAAGAGTATCCACGCCTTTTTCCTTAAGTCTTGCAATGAGTTTCAGGAAGATATGAGCCGTCGCTTCGGCATCATCAACCGCACGGTGATGATTTTCAAGCGTTATCTTAAAGAACTTGCACAGATTATCCAGCTTGAACCTTGCGATCTCGGGTACAAGGAATCTTGCCATCCCGAGCGTATCGACATAGCTGTATTCTCTCTCAATGCCTGCTGCCGTTTCCTTGGCTGCGAGGAACCCCATGTCAAACGCGGCATTGTGCGCAACATATACCGCATCCTCCGTAAATTTCCTGAACTGATTGAGCGCATCGTTTATGAACGGGGCGTCCGCGACCATCTGGTCATTTATTCCGGTCAGTTTTTCTATCCTGTGCGGGATCGGCTCACCCGGATTGACAAAAGTTGAGAATCGCTCGGTTATCTTTCCGCCGCTTATCTTGACAGCTCCGATCTCTATGATGTTATTTTCATCCGCAGAAAATCCCGTTGTCTCGATATCGAACACGACAAACGTATCATCTGTTGTATGTTTTCCGGGATTGACGGCGATGCTTTTCGTATCATCAACGACATAGCCTTCCATGCCGTATATTATCTTGATGTCATCTATCTTCTTGTCCCTGACATGATGGAAAGCCTCGGTGAACGCCTGGACTACGCCGTGGTCGGTCACTGCTATCGCATCATGCCCCCACGACCTGGCTCTGTCGATTATATCCGCAACAGCCGACACACCGTCCATGTCGCTCATCTTCGTATGGCAGTGAAGCTCCACACGCTTTTCCGGTTCATTGTCGACTCTTTTTACCCTGAAATCGACTGTTTTTTTGATGCCGCCTATGTACCCGAGAGACAGTTCGCCTGTACGCGTATCTATTCCCGTAGATCCCTTTATGAGCACAAAACAGTCATCCTTCAGATATTCAAACAGCCTTTCCTGCTGATCCTCCTTAGGAAAGATCTTGACCGAGATCGAATCCGTAAAATCGGTAACCGCAAACGTTACCATCTTCTTACCGGTCCTTGTGTCGATGACATTCATGTTCATGACCATACCGCGGATTATAACGGTTCCGATATCGTCGACTATGTCACATATGTTCATCGGTCCTTCGGTAAAATCACGTCCGAAGATCACGTCAGGATTCGTCGGAGCCTTTCTTGACCGAGCTGGTCGATCTTCCGTTGCTGCCGTCTTTTTCTTCTCCGGTGCAGCTTTTTTCTGTTCTTTTGAAGCTTCCTTCACCGCCACGGGTGCCTCTGTATCTTCGGCAGTCAATACACCGTCTTCTTCCGTCGCTTCATATCTTACAAATTCATCTTCTGCTCCGCTGCCCTGTTCACTGTCTTCCTGCCTTTGAGGCGTTGAGAGCCTTCTGATCTCTTCCATCATCCGGTCTTTCGTATGCTCAACGCTCTTCCTTGCTTCCTTTGCCTTGAACGATGCGGACAATCCGAACGAAGTACCGAATCTTTCATTGATCGCATACTCGATAAAATCAAGTATCTCCTCCGACATATCTCTTGCGATCGGCCTGTCCTCAAGTACGAGCACTATCGAATCCTCACCGGGAAAATCAAAATCGGCGTGCCGCAGCAGATCCGTCCATGCCGGATTGACTCTGGCAGCTTCGGCTAAAAGGCTTGCCCGGTACTGTTTGACCAGCGATGAAGGCTTAACAGACCCCATGACAAACTTTTCATATATCCTGATCCTGACCGGTGTCTGAGGGTAATACTGCTTTCCTATCTCCTCCTCCATCGCGTACAGTCTGTCCTTCGGCACGATATAGTCACTTGTCAGATAAATGTTCAGTTTATCACGACGTGAAGAAGAGACCAACCTGGTGACTTTGGTCTCTTCAAGTAATTCTCTGTCATCGTCGGAAACGACCAGAGTGGTAAATACGTCAAAAAATCTCTTTTCCATTATACTCCCCAGTTATCAAGTTCATATTTCAGAGTGGCCAAAAGCTCGGTTTCCGGAACCTTACGGACCACTTCTCCCTTTTTGATCAGAAGTCCTTCTCCTATGCCGCCGGCGATACCTATGTCCGCTTCGCGCGCTTCTCCGGGACCGTTGACCACGCAGCCCATCACTGCCACTTTGATATCAAGGTCATAGCCCGCTGCCATCTTCTCGACCTCATTTGCGAGAGATATCAGGTCTATGTTCGTCCTGCCGCATGTCGGACACGATACAACATCGATCCCGCCTTTTCTCATTCCGAGAGTCTTCAGTATGAGCTTGGCGGTGACAACCTCTTCGACCGGATCGCCTGTAAGTGATACCCTTACAGTATCTCCTATACCCTTGTTCAATATTATCCCCAATCCTACAGAGGACTTGATATTTCCGCTGTGAAGCGTTCCCGATTCGGTTATGCCGACATGGAGCGGATATGGACATATAGGCGCTATCTTATCATGCGCATCGACTGTCATAAGTACATCGGATGATTTTATCGAAACGACTATGTTGTCGTATCCGCAGTCCTCGATCATATGGACCTTGTCCATTGCGGATTCGACTATTCCATCCGCAGTAACGCCGCCATACTTTTCAAGCATATCCTTTTCAAGGGATCCGCTGTTGACGCCTACACGTATCGGGATACCGGCAGACTTTGCGGCAGCGACCACTTCGGAAAGCTTATCCTTCCCGCCTATGTTCCCGGGATTGATCCTGATCTTGTCGGCACCGTTTTCTATGGCTGCGATAGCCATCTTATAGTCAAAGTGTATGTCTGCGACAAGAGGGATATCTATATGCTGTTTTATAACGGATATGGCAGCCGCTGCTTCGGGTGTCGGAACCGTTGACCTTACAATGTCGCAGCCGGCTGCGGACAGTTGTTTTATCTGGTTAATGGTAGCTTTTGCGTCTTCCGTTCTCGTATTGGTCATTGACTGTATCAGTACGGGATTGCCTCCCCCGATGACCCTGTTTCCTATCCTTATGACTTTCGTTTTATCTCTTAACATAATCATGAGTTTACATTGTATTCACCTAATAGTCAATCGCGCAAAAACCCCTTAAAAGCCAGTCCCAATGTGCCCGAAAGTACCGATATCAAGCCAACTGCAAGACCTTGTGGATCAGCATCATTTTTGTCATTTTCAACAATATTTGACGTGATATTTTTCTCTGTTTTAATAAGCCCGGTCTGTACGGGCCTGATCAGATAGCAGCTCGTATGAACCTGCGTATCCGTAACGTTTCCGGCCGGATCCTCTGCTTTTATCGCGATATCATATTCCCCGTAATCATCAACCGCGATATGGGCAGTATTATCGGCACCGATCGCAATGTTCCTTCCGTTGAACCGTACACTTCTCAGGGTGTCGCATTCCTCGGCAAGGCTTACATCTATCATGCTCCCTTTTTTGACGTTTCCGTTTTTATCAAACCCTCCGAGTACTATCTGAGGCGCTGTATGATCCACGATAAATGTCGCACTCTCCTCGGAAACGTTCGATGCCTCGTCCTCTGCAAGTATGGTAAGTACATACTTTCCTTCCTCGATTATCACGTCCTTGTCGTTTATAGGAGCGTCATCCACGTATGCTCTCGCATCAACCTTCGTTCTGTCCCTTACAAGTTCGGAAAGCTTCGCGGGGAGAGAGAATGATTTAAAATATCCGTTATCCACATCTGACAGCGAAGATATTACCGGCGGTGTCCGGTCGATCGTAAAGCTTACGGAAGAAGTCGATGAATTACCTGTCCTGTCTGCCGCCGTGCACGTCAGTCTGTATTCTCCTTCATGCGCAGGTACAACATCCACATGATCGCTTGCCGATCTCATGACCTGATCGCTTCTTTTTTCAATGACATAACCTTTTTTGTCTTTCTTTTCAAGTATTGCGGTCATTATCGTTGAGTCATAGAACAGTTCTCCCGCACCGAATCTGATGACCGGCTTTTGGTTGGTGACCTCACCGTCGGACAGACCGCTTATTGATATCTGAGGGGCTGTCCGGTCGATACGAAAGTTTTTAACGCAAGTGCTGCTGTTCCCGGCTCTGTCCGTTGCGGTGACTTCCATTCTGTATTCGCCATCGTTCTTTATGTCAACCGTTCTGACATCCCGGTCCGCCTCAATATTGTAGCTTTCTATAGGCACCTGTTCGGTCCGGCCAAGAGTTGTCTTGTTTAATTTTATGTCAACCAAAGCAGGCTCTTCACTGTTTTCAGACACATCTATCGATACGGTAGCGACAGTCCTGAAATCAACATTATCCGTTACACCCCCGATACTAACTGACGGAGGAGTGGTATCGACGGCAAATCTCATCACGGTCTTATCCGATCTGTTGCCCGCACCGTCGACCGCTGTCGCTTCGATCGTATATATTCCGTCCTCATCACAGTTTATGTACGTATCTGCAGGTGCATTGGCAACATCCGTAGAGATCGTTTCTTCGGATGTTTTCCTTTTTACCGAATAATCGATATATGCTTCCGAATCGGGATCCTGCGCCGACAGCTCTATCTTTCTGCCTTCGTTATAATGCTTTCCGTTTTCTGCACCGCTTGCCGACAGCCTCGGAGTGCTGGCATCAAATCTGTATTCATAAGAGATCCCTGTATTGTTTCCAGCAAGATCAAAACACTCGATATCGATCCTGTCCGACTCCGGCCCGCGGTCCTTAAGATCAACGGTCAGTTCATATTGGGACAGTACTTCATCATCCCTTCTGAATATCTCGCCTATGACTTTATCTCCGCTCTTTGTAACGATACGCTTGATCCCGCTTTCAGCATCGCTTACGCGAAAATGAACGCTTCTTTCACTTGTGATCCACCCGGTGACCTCATCGATGTCGATCGGTTCGATCTTCGGGCATGTTGTGTCAAAAACTATCCTGTATACCGCTGACTCTTTTGAGGCGCCATCTTTGACGCCCTTGAATTTTATGTACCATTTCCCGTCGGGTACGGTATCATCATCCGGGTATATCGTGACGCTGTCTGCCTTCGCATACGTTCCAAAGCTTGATCCGCCGTCGAGGCTGATGCTGTACCAGCAGTCTCTGCCGTCTGCCTGAGGTTTGAACACCACAGGCATCGACGTATAGAATGGATGATCGTCCATGACCATGACACTCTGTCCGTCATAAGTTGAAACATCAACCTTAAGCCTGTCATTTTCCTCGGCGCTTACTGTCACAGCTGTCATCACGAACATTGACAGGCATATCATGAATCTTGTAAATATCCTCATACATTCCTCCTTACGTTTTTCTTTTTAAGAAGCACCTGATGTGCGATCTGTCCGGTCACTTCTCCCTCGTGCTCACCCTTTGAGATACCGATGATATCCCATCCGGCAAAGATCACTGCAAATAACAGCCCTGTATGGAGCTTTAATACCGCATTGTCATCAAATGCCGAGCCGAGATTGACTGCCCAGTTATCGTCCTTCCTCTTTATGATCCTTACGGAGCACAGGCCGAACACTTCATCATGCTCCTCGACTTCACCTGTTACTATCACCCCGAAGAACAGGAAGAACAAAAGTAACAACAGTATCAGAAGCGCTGAACCGAACAGAACGATATATCCGGGGATCGTTTCAAAAAATCCTTTTTCTTCCGTTGCCATCTGATATTCCTTATCAACGGCAAGGTCCGATGCCGAATACTCTTTTTCGGCTTCTATCTCCTCGGTCTCTATCCGTTCTGTATCGTAGGCCTCTCCGGGACCTATGCCTGCATCATCATCGTCGATTATATAGAGTATGCCGTTTTTCATAACTGTGCTTGCGCCGTTTCTAAGGCGTCCGGAACTGGACGAATACTCCCTTTTCGGCAAATCACTTTCACCGGGTTTGGCGCTGCTGCTTTTACCGGATGTTCCGCGCTTAACCGAAGATCCGCGCTTGTCCGATGTCCCACCGGGAGATGGCTTGACTGTTTCTTTATCATCCTGTTCTATCTTTCCCTTATATGTGTCATCACCTTTTGGTTTGCTGCTTGAGGATGTACTCTTTCCGGGAGTACCGGAACTTGATGAAGAAGGTGGCCCGGGTGATATGTACGAAGACGAAGAAGTGGACGGCTTGTAATCAGTTTTGCTTCCGGGCTTGGGAGTTACCGGCGTTGGTGTCGGTTTTGGTGTCGGTGTTGGCGTCGGCGTTGGTGTTGGCGTCGGTGTTGGCGTTGGTGTCGGCGTTGGTGTCGGTGTCGGCGTCGGCGTCGGAGCGGCAGCCACCGTAAGCACAGCCGGGTTAGTCATATATGTACTGCCGACATTACCGTCACTCGTACCGACGAGCCTGCAGCTGTATTCGATATTTTTCATCCTGCTGTCGAGATTACTGATTGACAGATGGCTTGTATTACTACCGCTGTATACCTCACCGTAAGAACCCGTGGTATCATTTATCTCCTTCCACGTCCCGCCATCCTTCATCATCCATTTATATGATGAGAGCAGATCTCCGTCCATGTTGATATATCTCGACATGTTCAGACTGATATCGGCGGTTTTGCCATGCTCTGCCGTTATGCTTGCCGGCAACGGATCATAGCAGATCGTTTTTCTCATGATATACATCCCGTCAACCGATAACAGATCCCCCGGGTTCCTCTTACAGTCAGGGCATATATCCGGCCCGGGAGTCTGCGTTATCTCAAGTGCCACTCTGGCATATGTCGGCATGTTTATGTGGGCAAGATCCTCGGGCAGGAGCTTAAGCCCGGCTCTTGATGCAAGTTCATTTCCCGCGTCATCCTCTATGAAAATCCTCGCGGAATACAGTTGCGAATTCTCCAGGAGGCTCTGACATTTCGGACATTGTATATACGGAGTCCCGAACCATATCGAATCGGCTGCGTACGGAAGTATCCTGTATTCTTTGGTCGTCGTTTTTTCTACGCCTCTCGTGGCATATTCCAGATGAAAACTGTAACCGCACGATAACCTCGTATGATCATAACCGTCGGTATTCGGATAATCCGACGATCCATACGGCACATTATCATCCACGGATCTGAAGAACCGGGTCTGGCTTCCGGTGTACGGCGTTCCGGCTTTTACATCTGCACACAGCAGTACCATGTCGATCGCCAAAATGATGATCATCACCATCGTATCCTTAAATCTTTTTCTTTTATTCATATCCCTCTCCTATCTTTCTTCTGATCTTTAAACGTTCTTCCTTTACTTCAATGAGCTGATCCAGTCTCCTGCGCATATCCGAATATCCATCCTCTTTCGCATCCCGCTGATCCGTCTCCATGTCATCCAGTTCACGCCTGGCGATCCTTAGAACCGACAGCGCCTTCGCTGTTCCGGTATACGGATCGGTATCGTAGTTTTCGTAGCATCCGGCTATGAAGATCATGTTCTCGTATTTCATCTTCGACGGCGCCCTTTTTGCGATGTCGGAAAAAATCCTGCCGGTCACGTTAAGTGCTTCTTCCGGATCATAATCAAATCTGCTCTCGAGATTGCACAGCTTAATGTATTCCGATACTTCCGGATATCTTTTCACATCGAGCTTTGCAAAATACGTCGCAGCCGTTCTGTAGTCATGTGATACGAGCATCGATCCCATGGCCACCTCAAATATGAGTTCCTGTTCGCATTGTTCCGACAGGCAGTCGCTGCCTATACATGCCTTGAGTATTCCAAGCCCTTCGGCTGTATAGTTGCCGTCCTCCATGCAGCGTGTCGCATCCGCAACAAGCCGTGCAGCTGTTTCATTCTGTTCAATCCTTACGTATATCCTGTTTGCCATCCAGGCGCCGGACATAAGTACGGCGGTCAATAATGTGGAAAATAATACGGTCTTTCTGATCCTGACCGGTTTGTATATGATATGTTCGATCTGTCTGAGTATTTCTGCTGCCGAATTGTATCTGTCTTTGCGCGAGGGCGCGCAGCACTTTGTAAGAAACGATCTTTCCGATGTGTCGAGTATCGACGAGTGTAAGATATTGTCATATGCGATCTTCGGATCCCTGTCGGGCGGAATGCCATGCCTGATCGCAAAATACGTCATGCCGAATGCATATATATCCGCTCTTGCGTCCATGACACAGTCCTTCCTGTATTGTTCCGGAGGTGAGTACCCGATCGTCCCCACCGGAATGTGACGCGCACTTAGGCAGCCTGCTATGCCAAAATCGATCAGGTGAGGTTTTCCGTCATCGGATATGATTATGTTCTCGGGCTTGAGATCAAGATAAAGTACAGGCTTCTTCATCGAATGCAGGTAAGAAAGTGCCTCCAGTATACCGGCAGCTATTACAAGCGCATCATCGGCTGACAGGCCTCTGCCTCTGCACATATCCCACAAAGATCTTCCGGGAACATGATCGCTCACTATACATATACTGCCATGCTCACAGAAAGCATCATGGATCCGCGGTATCAACGGATGGTCAACCGCCCTCAGCGATTCTATCTCGCTCCTGGCAAAAGCAAATGCGCCTACGCTCTTCCTGTCCATTACCTTCATCGCCAGGTATCTTCCGATATGTCTGTCGGTAACAAGGTACACTCTGCTGGTGCCTCCCTCTCCGATCTTCCTGATGATCTCATAACGAGAATTTATGATATTCCCTGTCTCAAACATCTGATCTCCTTACAACCGGTTTTCGCCTTTGCTCAAAAATAACCCCTGATACACACACCGGTCAAGGACCATTGTCATATTCTACATGTTTTCGAAAACACCCGTAATATTAAGCTCTTTTTCCATCCATCCTGATAAAATAATTATAAAAAAAGCCGATATTCGCAAATGCGGATGATCGGCTTTTTGTTAATATTGTCAGTTAGATCTTAACCAACAAATAATCTGGATATATCGTTGTACATTACAAGGACAAGAAGTGCCAGAAGAAGACCCACTCCTATGAGCTGGATCGTGCCCTCAACCTTGGCATCGGCAGGCTTACCCCTTATGGCTTCATAAATGAGGAACAATAGCTTTCCCCCGTCAAAAGCAGGGATCGGGAACAGATTGACTATACCGATGTTGGCTGACAGGAGAAGCGCAATATTGAGCATGCTCACAACAACGGCAAGTGCTCCGTTCTCCTTGGCGCTGTCGTATTCTTCCCCGACGATCTGCGCAGCCCCGACAGGGCCCGCAATATCCGAAACATTGGCCTGTCCCGAAAAGATCATCCTGAAGGATGCGAAAGTCATCTTGACCATGTATCTGACATAATGATAGCTTGCACTTACGATCTCAAGAGGGCCCTTTGGCTCCGGCTCCCCACCTCCGAAAGTAACACCTATCATGAACCTTCCGTATTCGGTGTTCATCTTCGGGATGACCTCGACCTTGTTCCTGACTCCGTCATGCTCATAAACGATAGTAAGCGGCTTGCCGTATCCGAGCTCTACTGCCGTTGACACTTCGGGATACAGATAACATCGGCTTCCGTTCACGCTTATGATCCTGTCACCTTCCCTTATCCCGGCTGCGTATGCTGCTCCGTCCGTATTGACTTCGGTAACTACAGTAGACGGCATATCTATATAGTTCATAAGGAACAGCCCGAGTATGAAAGCCAGTATCAGATTAAAGAACGGACCGGCAAGAGTCGTTGCGATCCTCGACCACACATTTGCCTTGCGGAACGACGAATTTGCGATCATCGAAGCGATGTCCGTATTCTCGTCAACGCCTGCATCAAGGTCATCAAAAACGCATGCGGCGCCGAGCATGATCAGTCTTACGGAAAACTTCGTCCCGCTCTTTGTCTTCCATCCGAAGAGCTTCGGTCCGAAACCTATCGTAAACTCAAGCACCTCGATACCGTTGAGTCTGGCGATCAGAAAATGCCCGAACTCATGGGTTATCACTATCAATGCCAGTATCACCAAGCCAAGGATTATCTTCAATTCATCTCTCCCGTCATCTTATCTGCTGCTACTATCGCCAGACGCGCAGCCTCAAGTATCTGTTCCACATCGGGATCCGGCACGCATTGTACACTGTCCATTGCGCACCTTATCAGGCGTGGGATATCGTTAAACCCTATAGATCCTTCAAGGAAGAGCGCCACGGCTCTTTCGTTTGCGGCATTGAACACCGTCGGCATACTGCCTCCGCACCTTGCCGCCTCATATGCATACTTAAATCCCGCAAAGCGCTCCGGATCCGGTTTTTCAAAAGTCATCTGCCCAAGCTCAGTCAGATCCACGCGCTTAGTGGCAAGATAAGGTCTCCTCGGATAAAACAGCGCATACTGTATCGGAAGCTTCATATCAGGACTCCCCATCTGCGCCATTATCGCTCCGTCGCGGTACATCACCGCGGAATGGATTATAGACTGCGGATGTATCACTACTTCTATATCGTCAAGTGCGACATCAAACAAATGGCATGCTTCCATGACCTCCAGCCCCTTGTTGACAAGAGTTGCCGAATCGACCGTGATCTTGGCTCCCATGCTCCAGTTGGGATGCTTAAGCGCATCTGCTGCAGTCATCTTCTCAAGTTGTTCATATGGGGTTGTTCTGAAAGGCCCTCCCGAAGCGGTCAGTATGATACGCTCCACATCGCCGTGATCCTCGCCATGCAGCGACTGGAAGATCGCACTGTGTTCACTGTCCACGGGATATATGGATACTCCGTGCTTTTCGGCAAGCGGCATAATGATATGACCTGCGCATACGAGCGTTTCCTTATTGGCAAGTGCTATGTCATGTCCTGCCTCTATGGCGGCGATCGTCGGCTGTATCCCTATCATTCCGACCATTGCGGTAAGAACGATATCCGCATCAAAAGACGCCGCCTCAATAAGACCATCCATCCCGGAGACGACGCGGATGTCTGTATCCTTCAGCCTGTCGGAAAGATCCTTTGCACTTGCCGGATCGTACATGGCTACAAGCCTTGGCTCAAACTCTCTCGCCTGTTTTTCGATCAGATCAACACTTGTGCTGGCTGAAAGTGCCGTAACCTTAAGCTCATCGCGATGTTCTCTTACTATATCAAGGGTCTGCGTACCGATGGATCCGGTAGAGCCCATAACTACGATTTTTTTCATAATCCCTTCCAGAAGACCTCAAGAAAACACCCTGCGGTAAAATATATCATCGGTGCCGTAAATATCACGCTGTCAAACCTGTCGAGTATCCCGCCGTGACCCGGTATGATGTTTCCGTAATCCTTGATATCGTGGTTTCGTTTGATCGCGCTCGCAGACAGATCGCCCACCTGCGATACCGCAGCACCTATTGCCGTAAGGATCGTAAATGCCATTGCCGGAAAACCGGGCGCTGCATATTTGTTGATACAGTATCCGTAGATCGCGCCGAATATCGCCGGGAACACGATACCGCCGACCGCACCTTCAACAGACTTCTTCGGCGACAGGACGGGTGCAAGCTTATGCTTTCCGATCAGCATTCCGGTAAAATATGCAAACACATCACAGAACCATGACGCAAAGAAGATCAGCCATACAAGGTATATTCCCTGATCAAGAGCCCTCGTCATGTATATGAATCCGAGCATCACGCTGACATAAAAGAACCCGAAGAATGCAAACACTATCGAAGATGCCGTATACTTCGGGAACGTAAACACATACACGGCCATGAGTACGACAAGAACAAGAACTATCGTAAATATCGATGCAAACAGTCCGGGAAAACACCCCATTGCAACATAGTAAATGATCGTTCCGGCGTATCCTACAGCTGTAAGAAAATCTATATACTTACCGTCAAGAAGACCTGTCGCATGATAGAATTCATAGAGCCCCACAAGGGATACCAACAGAAGAAGCGCAAGAAGATATGCACCTCCCAGCCATGCACATAAGAGCATGAGCGCTGCTATCACTATACCGCTAAGTACTCTGACTTTAAACATCAATCCTCCCGGGCATGTCCCCCGTAGCGTCTGTCCCTGCTGCTGTAGCTTTCGCAGGCACGAATGAGTTCCTCTTTTGAAAAATCAGGCCAGTGAACATCCGTAAAATAGAACTCGGTATATGCCAGCTGCCACAGCAGAAAATTCGACAGCCTCTGTTCACCGCTTGTCCTGATAAGAAGATCGGGTGCCGGAAGTCCCTTTGTATCAAGATACTCCTCGAGCATCTCTTCCGTGACCGGCCCCTTCGTCCTGCCTGCTTCAATATCTTCCAATATATGGTTAACAGCCCTGACTATCTCATCACGGCTTCCGTAATTGATCGCAACCTGAAAATGAAGCCCTGTATTATCCTTTGAGGCTTCTTCAAGTGCTGCTATGGACTCCTGAATATCAGGAGCGAGCCTCGACTTGTCACCGATGACTCTGACGCACATATTGTTCTTCTTCGCAGTCTGACGGCACGTCTTCATATAATTGCGAAGAAGCTTCATCAGCTGCTCTACCTCGTCCTCGGGTCTTGACCAGTTCTCTGTCGAAAAAGCATATACCGTCAGATAGTTGATGCCCATCTTATATGCTTCCTCGCATATGACTTCAACCGTCTTGGCTCCCTGAATATGTCCGTAGTTGCGGGGCATGCCTTTGGACTTGGCCCAGCGTCCGTTACCGTCGAGTATTATGGCAACGTGTTCGGGTACATTCATAAATCTCTCCCATATTGGAACATCGGCCCGTTTGATATCGACTTAGTCGAAGGGCCGATGTTACATCTTGGTCTCTATACTGTCATTATTTCTTTTGACTTGGAATCTATCATCGAGTCGATCTCTTTTGTGTACTTGTCGGTGATCTTCTGAAGTTCATCCTCAAGGTCCTTGACTTCATCCTCTGACAGATCTTCTGTCTTCGTCAGTTTCTTGAATGCGTCGTTGCCGTCTCTTCTTATATTACGGATGGCAACCTTGGCATCTTCGCCTTTCTTCTTGATCTCCTTGACAAGATCACGTCTTCTTTCTTCCGACAGTTCCGGAAATACAAGTCTGATCACATTTCCGTCATTGGTAGGATTGATACCTATATCCGACGCCTGAATGGCCTTCTCGATATCTTTCAGGATGTTTTTCTCCCACGGCTGTATCTGGATGACTCTCGGATCGGGAACGGATATGTTGCCGACCTGCTGTATCGGAGTCGGAGTTCCGTAATAGTCAACGCGGAGCTTGTCGAGTACATGGGGATTCGCACGTCCCGCACGCACCGTAGCATACTCATTCTGAAGATGATCTATTGTCTTGTCCATCTTGTCCGAATATTCTTTGATTCTTTCACTCATAGGCAGTCTCCTTAATCTTTGAGAACCACGGCTACACTGTTATCCGTGTTCCCGAATATGTTCCCTTCACGGTATCCACTATGC
>JAFZQP010000074.1 GCA_017620345.1 Lachnospiraceae bacterium | reverse complement strand
GAATGATCATAATGATATAGGAGAGGAGACCAAGAAGCTTATCAAGGCAACTGCCGATAAGCTCGGATATTATCCCAACAGTTCGGCAAGGGCGCTTAAGACGAAGAAGAGCTCTAATATCGGCGTTCTGTTCGTTGATGAGGGTATGAGCGGCCTTACTCACGACTATTTTGCAAGAGTGCTCGACAGTTTCAAGAAGGTAGCTGAGGTGTCGGGATATGATATAACATTTATCAATGCGACGAGCCAGAAGATGACATATCTGGAACATTCGTACTATAGGGGAGTGGACGGAGTGGTTATCGCCTGCGTTGATTTTGACGACAGGGACGTGATCGACCTTATAAACAGCGATCTTCCGGTAGTTACTATCGACCATGTTTTTGACAACAGGATAGCTGTTGTTTCGGATAACATACGCGGAATACGCGAACTTGTAAGCTATGCGCATTCCATGGGACATAACAGGATAGCTTACGTATATGGAGATGATACCGCCGTTACAAGGAACAGAGTGGCGAGTTATTATAATACGCTCAAGGAACTTGGCATCAAGCCCAGAGATAATTATGCGATCGCAAGTGCTTACCGTAATCCCAAGCTTGCCGCACAGCATACAAGAGAACTTCTCAAGATGAACAACCGTCCCACCTGTATAATATATCCTGATGATTATTCGGCGATAGGGGGACTGACTGCGATAGAAGAGGCCGGTCTTTCGGTGCCCGACGACATATCGGTCATGGGATTTGACGGTATCTATGTATCTCAGATAATACGTCCAAAGCTTACAACATATGAACAGAACACGGAGGAGATAGGACGTATTGCGGCCAAGTCTCTTATCAAACTGATCAGGGATCAAAAGAGCACCATCATCGAAAAGATAACGGTGCCCGGTAAGATGATCGAAGGCGGATCTGTCAAAAAGATAAGTTAGATCCGCGAAACTCCTGTTTTTCTCGCAGCTTCAGCAACGGCAGCCGCAACGGCAGCCGTTACTTTTTTGTTAAAACTGTCGGGTATTATATAATCACATGACCTGTCGCTGTCGGTAACGATATCGGCTATAGCCTTGGCGGCGGCAAGTTTCATTTCTTCATTTATATCAGATGCTCTTACATCGAGAGCGCCACGGAATATTCCCGGAAAAGCAAGAACATTGTTGATCTGATTCGGATAATCGCTTCTGCCGGTTGCCATTACGGCGACGCCGGCTTCCTTAGCATCTTCGGGTGATATCTCGGGAACAGGGTTCGACATGGCAAATACTATCGGGTTATCAGCCATGGTCCTGACCATATCCTTTGTAAGCACTCCCGGACCGGAAACACCGATGAACACGTCGGCACCTGCTATGACATCCTTAAGGGCTCCCTTCTTCATAAGAAGATTGGATACTTCGGCCATTTCTTCCTTGATCGGATTGAGATTTTCACGTCCCTTATAGATAGCACCGGTTCTGTCACACAGGATCACATTCTTAAGTCCGGTCTGCATCAACAGTTTTGTTATCGCTATCCCGGCAGCACCGGCTCCGCTTACGACAACTTCTATTTCTTCTATTTTCTTGTTTACAAGCTTTAATGCATTGATAAGTCCCGCAAGAACAACTACGGCCGTGCCGTGCTGGTCGTCGTGGAATATCGGAATGTCGCAACGCTCCTTGAGTTTTTTCTCTATTTCAAAACATCTCGGAGCAGCTATATCCTCAAGATTAACGCCGCCGAACGATCCTGCAAGAAGCGCAACCGTATCGACTATCGTGTCCACGTCTTTGGAGCGGATGCAAAGAGGAAAAGCATCGACGTTTCCGAATCTCTTGAACAGAACGCATTTTCCTTCCATAACGGGCATTCCGGCTTCCGGACCGATGTCTCCGAGACCGAGTACAGCCGTACCGTCTGTTACAACGGCAACAAGATTGGATCTTCTCGTATACTTATATGAAAGATCTACGTCATCCTTAATGGCCAGACAGGGCTGCGCAACTCCCGGAGTATACGCTATAGCGAGGTCCTCCATAGATTCTACCTGGCAGCGGGGAGTAACTTCGATCTTTCCCTGCCATTCTTCGTGCTTCTTAAGTGCAAGTTCTTTTGCGTCCATTTTATTACCTCGCTTATTCTGGTATCTGATGACACGAATTGCTTCGCAATTCTAAAACATTCGCCTCCACAAAATTGTAGCCCGAAGGGGGAACCAACGGGCTACGATGAGGGGAGTATAAATAATTAATAAGGGGTCGTAAATGAGAATCTATTGAAGGGGAGATTCTCGCTTACGTTGATTATTATATTATGATTACTGAAAAAAAACAACCGTTTTTGGAAAATAGTATCTAACTTTTTTTGCGACACAACATCTTGCGGACAGCATAAATTGTGGTAAAATCAAAACTATGCAGATAAGACTCATGGCGCCGTGCCATTTCGGAATGGAATCGGTGCTCAAGAAAGAAATAACTCAGCTGGGATATGAGATCGTCGAGGTGATGGACGGCCGGGTGATCTTTTCGGCAGATGCGGATGCGATCGCCAGGTCAAATGTATTTTTGCGCACGGCTGAGAGGATACTTCTGATCGTGGGTGATTTTACGGCAACGACATTTGATGAACTGTTTGAAGGGATAAAGTCTATAGACTGGCCGGAATACATACCTGAAAACGGACGGTTCTGGGTTGCGAAAGCTGCAAGCGTCAAGTCCAAGCTTTTTTCACCTTCGGATATACAGTCTATTGTAAAGAAGGCTATGGTCGAGCGTATGAAGCAGAAATACGCCACTGACTGGTTTGCAGAGGACGGAGACAATTTTCCGCTTCGTATCTTTATAAATAAGGACAGGGTTCTGGTAGGACTCGATACTACCGGGGAATCGCTTCATAAGCGCGGATACAGAAAACTTGTGAGCGCGGCACCGCTTGCGGAAAATCTGGCAGCGGGTCTTATTATGCTCACGCCCTGGAAGGATGACAGGATTCTGGTCGATCCGTTCTGTGGGTGCGGGACCATCCCTATAGAGGCGGCGATGATGGCAGCTAAGATCGCACCCGGAATGAACAGAGAGTTTACCGCAGAGAACTGGGATCATATAGCACCCCGCAAGTCGTGGTACAGCGCGATTGATGAAGCCAATGACATGATAGATATGTCAGTACATCCTGATATTCAGGGGTATGACATAGATGCTGACATGGTCAGATCCGCAAGAGAAAATGCCGAAGCGGCGGGTGTTTTGGAAATGATACATTTTCAGCAGAGGCCTGTATCGCAGTTATCGCATCCGAAGAAATACGGTTTTATCATTACCAATCCGCCTTATGGCGAAAGGCTGGGAAGTAATGATGAGGTTATTACCGTATATAAAGAACTTGCCGAAAGATACGCGGCTCTTGATTCGTGGAGCGCGTTTGTGATAACCGGATATGCCGATGCGGAAAAGTATATGGGGCGCAAAGCTGACAAGAACCGGAAGATCTATAACGGAATGATGAAGACATATTTTTACAGTTTCAACGGGCCTAAACCTATGTCAAGATCGAAGATCTTGACAGGCGGAGCGCCGCTTGAGCGGGGACGGAGTACTATCGTATGAAGTATATATTTGCAACAGGTAATGAGAATAAGCTTCGCGAGATAAGACAGATCACGGCGGACATGGATATTGAGATCGTATCCATGAAGGATGCCGGATGTTTTGAGGATGTCGAGGAGACAGGGACTTCGTTTGAGGAAAATGCCTTTCTTAAAGCAAGCGCGATAGCGAAGAAGTCCGGGATTCCCACGCTTGCTGACGACTCCGGGCTGGAGATTGACTATCTTGGTAAAGAGCCCGGGATATACTCCAGCAGGTACATGGGAGAAGATACGCCGTACAGTGCAAAGAATGCTGAACTGCTGCGCCGTATGGAAGGCGTTCCCGACGAAGAGCGGACAGCACGGTTTGTATGCGCCATCTGCCTTGTTCGACCGGACGGGTCAACGGAGACCGTCAGGGAAACGATGGAGGGCCGTGTAGCCTATGAGATAGCCGGTAAGAACGGGTTCGGCTATGATCCGATATTTTATCTGCCTGAGAGGGGCTGCACAAGTGCAGAGCTTCCGCCCGAAGAGAAAAACCTGATCAGTCACAGGGGTAAGGCACTGCGAAAGATGCGCGATATTTTGGCAAAGGAAGCAAAATGAAGATCCTGATAGTGAGTGATACTCACGGATACAACGATACCATGTACAGCGTGATCGCAAGGGAATCTCCGTTTGACATACTGATACACTGCGGTGATATCGAAGGAGAGTATGACAGGCTCCGTACAAAGGTTGACTGCACACTGCATGTTGTGGCCGGAAACAATGATTATGATACCGATATGGAACGGATCAAGGTCATCGATATAGGAAACTACCGGGCTGTCATAACACACGGACATCGATATCATCTGTATTCAGGCTACGATCCTCTGTTTTATCTGGCAGCGGAAAATCATGCCGATTACGTTATCTTCGGACATACGCATGTACCGGTTATACATGAGGAAGGGCCGGTAACCCTGATCAATCCCGGTTCTCTTACATATCCGAGACAGCACGGAAGAGTACCCACCTACATTGTGGGAACAATGGAGAACGGAAAGAAGCCGGAGTTTGAGATACGGCAGATTTGACATTACCGAATCGACTCGTATATAATTGCTTTGCCGTTATGGAAGGCAGAATTAACGGGGTGTGGCTCAGTTTGGCTAGAGCGCCTGGTTTGGGACCAGGAGGCCGCAGGTTCGAATCCTGTCACCCCGACGAATTGTTAATCCCG
Organism: Lachnospiraceae bacterium; assembly: GCA_017620345.1. The sequence goes on along the minus strand of JAFZQP010000074.1, from coordinate 101 downwards.
GAAGTTCGCCACCAGAGCGACTTTCGGGATTTTGTTGTCTTAAAAATCCCCCCGTTTTTTGGTTACCCTCCAACAATGTTTATGCCATGTATATTGACATG
>JAFZQP010000073.1 GCA_017620345.1 Lachnospiraceae bacterium | reverse complement strand
CGAGCGGTACTATCAGCCTGATGCCGCCTTTGATATCAATATATCCGAATACTTCCGGATCCTCAAAATCAGGATCGAGGATAAGCTTTCTCGGCAAAACCGGATATATCATGGACAGATACATAAGTATCTTCCCCGTAGTCGCAGGATCATCGGACCCGAAATGTATATATCCTTTTATCCGCCGGGGTGCTATTTTCTTAAGCAGTTTACCCGCTTCGCGTTTGATCAGTTCGACTGCCCTTTTGTTGCCGCAGTCATTGATCATTCTGTCCCAGAAACGGATCTCTTTTCTGATCCTGTCATATTTATCCGAGTACTCGTTGTACCTGTCGGCAAGCTTATCGATAAAAGCTTCTATCTTCTCAAACAGATCGTCCGATGACTTTTCCGGTTCGGGTTCAGGTTCAGGTTTTGATCCCGGATCATCAGTTTTATTCCAGTCGATCGAGTAATCTTCTTCCGTAACTTCAGAGTTCCCGGTGTCCTTTGCTTCCGGCTGATCATCTTGGATCTTCGGAGTTTCTTCCTTGTGTGACCTTTTTTTGATCCTTATACCGAATACTTTTATACAGAAATCAAATTTCTCATCATAAGTTGCCCGGGCTGTCAGTATATGAAGCAGAAAAGATCCGGTGGCCGAGCCTGTAAAGCTCATATCGGGATCGGACCTGTCGGCCTCTATCCTGTATCTTATCGGAACAAAAAGGATGAGACAAACCAGAACGAGTAGCAATCCTATGATGCATAAAAGAACGATCCCTATTATCTTAAGTACGGTTAATAAAACAGCGGCCATCACAAATGTTCCTTAACAAAGCCTTCATAATAACCGCGAACATCAGAGAGGTTACCGCAGTTTTTCATGCATTCTTCGATCATCTCTTCGATAAGAAGAGTTGCACTGTCATAACTGTCTGCCACGCCAATGATCACACGATCACTCTTTCTGAATATTTTCTGTTTAAAAACAGCAGCGGGATATATATCAAACAGGTCTTTTGAATTATCGGCAAGTGTGATGAAATGAACTCCCACCATTCCCATACCGCACGCCATCTTCCATTTGATGACAGATAACTTCGATCTGATCTTTTCCGAAACAAACGGCTTGTCTACAAAACGGACCACTGTATACTCCTGCGCAAAAAACTCTATTGATTATATCAAAAAAAAGCAAAAAAGTTAATCCATATTATTGACAATAAAGAATCCGATTTCTATACTGATTGTTGAGAGGAGTGGTATATCTATGGAATTGAAAGCTGTTATTGCATTAACACCGGGAGCTGTCGTTGCCGAAGATGTACTTGATCATAAGGGGAATGTCATAATCAAGAAAAACACATCTTTGGATAAATTTCTCATTCAAAAGCTCAATATAGCCAAGATCTCCTGCGTTAACATCAAGGAACCGGAGGATTTTGAGACTACATATTTTGAGAAGATCAAAGTAAGCAAGACATTCAAACAGTTCTTTGAGATCTATTCCAAAAATTTCTTTGAATTTAAAGATATGATGGATACTTTTCTCAAATCAAGAGTACCCATTGATTCCGACAGATTATTCCACATAATCGATGAGATCACTTCACCTTTCAGGCACAGCAAGATCACTATACTTGATATGCTGTCGGTACTTGAAACTGCTGAGGTTGATTTTCTGTACACTCATTCGATCAATGTTGCTCTTATATGCAATTATACCGCCAAATGGTTCCGCCTTGATGAAGAGGACCAGAAGGCTCTTGTATTATGCGGATTTTACTATGATATAGGAAAGTTCAAGATACCAAGCGAAATACTGCTCAAACAGGGAAGCCTTACCGATGAGGAATTCTCTCTTATGAAATCCCATACTACCAAGGGTTTTCAGATGCTCCAGTCCTTTGACATTGATGAGCGTATCAAAATGGCTGCACTTATGCATCACGAAAGGATCGACGGTACCGGTTATCCTCAGGGACTTGTTGATGAGCAGATCGATCAGTTTGCCAAGATAACGGCTATACTTGACAGTTATGAGGCAATGACGAGTTACAGATCATACAGAGCTCCCCTCTGCCCTTTTACAGTCATCGAGATATTCGAAAGAGACGGATTCGGCAAGTACGATACGGGATGTTATATGACTTTTCTCGAGAGAATGGTCGAAGAATACATCGGTAAGGAAGTTCAGCTCAATGACGGAACGATCTGTGTGGTCGTTCTTATCAACAAGCATAAATACTCTCGTCCGATGGTCAAAACCGATGACGGAAAATACATAGATCTGGCTACACAGAAGAACCTGTCGATAAAATCACTGGTCTGATGGTCAATCCCATTTGTGTTCACGACGAAGGCGCTTATATATGGCATATCCTTTTTCAAGGATATAACGTTCGTTATCAAATTTCAGCAGGTGATATGCCTCGTGATATTTATAGTAACCGCTGTCCCTGAAATATTCTTCGTACTGCGGTGTGGATTCATAACTGTCCGATCTCATAAGGTACCAGTGTACTTCCTTGGATACCGTATCCTCCGGGACCACAAAAGAATACAGAGTCCTGTCGATATACTCGACTATCTCTGCAACAGCGCCGGATTCTTCACGCACTTCTCTAAGCGCGGTAGCTTCGTGAGATTCTCCTGACTCTACCGTTCCTTTCGGCAATACCCAGCCTTCATATTTATTATTGTAGTTTTTGTACAGCAGAAGGATCTTGCCCCTGTGTATCACAAGTCCTCCGCAACTGACAGCTTCTATCATTCGTTGATGTCCTTTTATTATGACAATGATATCATTTGTTATAATAAGCGTCAAACACTCTTTTGGCTATCGGAACCGCTACGGCTCCACCTGAACCTCCGCCTTCAACTATGACGGTGATCGCGATCTCAGGCTCTGTAACCCCTGCATATCCCGTAAACCATGCATGTGACAGCGATTTGTTCGATGAATACTCGGCAGAACCTGTCTTGCCCGCTATGTCGTACCCTTCCGTATCGAACGCTCTCCTGCCCGTACCGTTTACAATGACCTAACGCATCATCTTGCGCAGGCTCTCCGAATGATCCGGATCTATTATCTGTCCGTATTCTCTCTGTCTTGTTCTCCTGATAACACCTCCGTTTGTATTCTGTATCTCAGATATGACGTAAGGTTTCATCAAAACACCGTTATTTGCGATAGCAGACGTTATCATAAGCAGATGAACCGGACTTATAAGTGTTCTGCCCTGACCGATACCCGTCTGCAGAAGGTCATCTGTTGATGAATCCCTGCCGATATCCGAATACGCTTTGGAATACTTGAAAGGTAACGGCAGTTCTTTATTAAACATAAGTTCTGACAAAGTATCTCCGAACTTCTTTTTATCAAGTGTTGAAGAAATATTTGCAAAGGATGAATTGCATGACTTGGCAAAACTGTCATCGAAATTGACCCATCCGTGACTCTGCTCATTAAAACAGTTAATGACCGAACCCTTGTATTCAAAACTGCCCTTGCATTCAAAACCGTAGTCGGACACATTCCCATCATGTTCCTTGAGATATTCAAGTGCCGTGACGATCTTAAACGTGGAACCCGGAGGGTATGATCCGAGAAATGCCCTGTTAAGGAGCGGACTGTTCTCAGTGTCATTGTCAAGAACATCCCATCTTCCGATCACCTCATTCGGGTCAAAATCAGGCTTTGACACTACGCACAGGATCTCTCCTGTCTTAACGTTCATCGCAACAACAGCACCTTTTCTGTCATCCATGGCATCATAAGCCGCTTCCTGCATCCTTGTATCAAGTGTTGTTATAACGTTATCCCCGTGATTTTTCCTGCCCGCAAGATCATTGGATATCCTGTCAACGATATTACCGTCACACGTAAGAAGTGTATAGTTTTCCATGCTCTCTATGCCAAGCACTCCGTGTGTCGAATAACCTACTATATGCGCAAACGTATTCCTGTAAGGATAGCTCCTGTAATAACCGCCGTCATCATCTGACTGTGTCGTAGCAAGGACATCACCGTCTCTTGACAGGATATTTCCTCTTATCACCCTGGATTCAAGAAGAGTCTGGCGCTTATTGTATGTACTGTTTATCACAGTTCCCGCCTTAACCTGTGTATAATATCCGAGATACGTCAGCATGGCAAGGAACAGGAAGAGGAACAGATAAGTTATGACCCCTATCTCACGATTGGAATCGATATGTCTCCTCCCGGGTTTTACTTTTTGCGGTTTTGAACGTATCCTGTCAAATATCTTCATGTCTTTATCCCAGATCGACGATCGCAAGTTTTTCCGTCTTAAAATCATCCGGCGTGACCGGTCTTTGATTATCCTTTCCTTTACTGATGTACAATCCCTGTATAACCGCGAACACGCAGCACGTGACTGCTACGCTCGTTCCTCCGTAACTGACAAGAGGCAGCGTTACACCTGTAAGCGGAATGAACTTGATCACGCCTCCTACAGTCAGGAACACCTGGAATATATATGAAACGGACAATCCGAGCGCAACAAGCTTAAAGAAAGGATCTTCAAATTTCATGGCTATGTTCATGAACATGATAAAACATGACAGGCATAACAGTATCAGACACATTCCGAACACCACTCCGAGTTCTTCGCATATCGCGGCAAATACAAAATCGGCCGCCACTACCGGTATCGTATCGGGCGCACCCTGTCCTATTCCCATTCCGAGCCATCCTCCGGTACCTATGGCAAAGAGGCTCTGTGCTATCTGATAGCCTGCATCGGTTATATTACCCATCGGGTCAAGAAAAGCCGTGACTCTTACCCTGACATGTCTGAACAGTTTATAGCCGGCATATGCACCAACGCCTCCGGCAAGAAATCCTATGAGATAATACAGTATGTTTCTGCTCGCGGCATACAGCATCGCAAAGTAAACAACAAAGAATATTATGGCACTTCCAAGATCCTTTGATGCAACAAGCAATAAAACATGAACCGCAGCTATAGCGGCACTTATCAGTATATCCTTCAGCCTGTGACTTTGCGAAAGTATCGAAGCAATGGCAAACACAAATATTATCTTCACATATTCAGACGGCTGGAACGTATAACTGGCTATATGAATGTTCAGTTTGGAACCGTTTATAACGGTTGAAAATGCCAGGACCGCCATTAGAGATCCTATCCCGACTATCACATATGCCCATTTAAACTTTTCGAAAAATCTGATCCTGCTGATTATAAACGGAACAATAAGTGTAACGGCTGCCGATCCGAGAACTATATAAAACTGTCTCATTGCCTTGTTATAGGAGATCCTTGTCAGGATCAGAAGTCCTATCGTGATAAGCATACACATGTTATTTATTATCAGCGTATTGGCCCTTGGATATATGAGCCTGTATGCCGCAAGGATCGCCAATATGCCAATCTGCTGTATCAGATAGGCCCGAAGGTACCGAATGTCGCCCTTTTGTGCATACAGTGACAGGAAGCCGAGGAAATGTATAAATACCATGAAGAAATTCTGGCGCAGGTATATACCCTTGCGGTCATATTCATTTCCAAAACGGAAAACCGCAAAGCACTGGATCGTATATACCGACATGCAGATTATCATCAGATATCGGGAGATCTCAATGATTATCCTTTCCATAAATTATTCAATACCTCTTCTTATATGTCCTCGTGTGTATTTATCCGTGATATTTTCACATGTTGCACCGTTTGGGCACCTTGCAGCTAGATATCTTTCAAGTATGCTCCGTACCTGATGGCCGCTTTCATCGGTAAAGGCAAATCTTACTGATGAAGGCCTTATACGGTCAAACAGCCTGCTCTCATCCGTTATGCACAGTCTTACACTGTTATAGATCACATTCGTGCATTCACTGCACCTGCATTCTATAAACAGTTTTTCTTTCTTCCTGTCCTCGATATATAACCCATGACCGTTTAGATCCTGCCTGCATTCGTTCATCGTATTGTATACGCAATTGGCACTGATCATCATAGGAAGCCGTCCGTATATTATAAGTTCCTCTCCTGTAATGCCGCGTCTTATGAGCTCTTTTTCGTTAAGTTTGACAGGAACGGTAGTTCCTGTAATCCCATGTTCCCTGAAATATTCATATGCAAGTGTATTATATGCATACACATGCAGATCAGCTTTTATCTCTCCTTCATAACCCGCCTGCTTTAATATCGAAACGGATTCAAGGTTTGATACGTAAAAACCGGAAACTTTGCCGGATTTCATACATTCCGAGATATATGCCGTTACGCTTTTTGTACTGTTAGCTTTTCCTTCTTCCCTTATCACATACGGCAGCGCGATATATAATTTCTTTCCACGAAGATCAAGATCGTTAATGCGGTCTGCATCAAGACAGCTCATAGGGATCGTTACTGAATCCGCACCGGTAAAAAGAGCGGCTTCAAACTGTTCTTTATTCAGCACGCTTGCATTTACGACGGGACATTTCGTATTATCTTCCGTTCCGGATCGTTCATTTATAATGAGCCTTTGTGATGCATCGTTTCTGTGATGTCGTAGTGATATCAGCCTTCCGAATGCTTCCAGTCCCAGCCTTCGTATCTCGTTAAGCTTCCCGTTCGGAAGAAAAAGACCTTCGTCGAATGTGATATCGCAATCGATTATATCAAACCCGCTTCCTCCGGATCTGACGATCTGTTTCCTTATGCTGCCATCTGAAAGCATATGATTTTTGGCCGTCTCAGGCACTATCCCGGTCCTGACGGTCACGCTGTCATTGTCATCATATACCGTTATAACTGCTTCCGTATCCTTGGAAATATCGCATTTTACCTTTACCGCGACCGGATATACGGCTTTTTCCATATTGATGGATGTATCATTTTCCGAAGCATAAGACGGGGAGCCTTCGGTTATCATATGGCGCCCGTTATGGCAATTATAGTAACCTTCGCAGTTCCCGCCTCTTGTGTATGACGAAAGGAGTTTACGCTTATCATCCGGATCGATAATGTATTTCCTTCCTGCAAGGTACATATCGATGTATTTCCTGTAAATTGAAGTCACGGAATGTACATAGTCACTGTTTTTCATGCGCCCTTCGATCTTAAAAGAACTGATCCCGGCCTCAATAAGCTGTGGGATGATATCTATGACACAAAGATCTTTAAGGCTCAGAAGATATCTGTCATTGTAAGAAAGTCTGCTTGGCTGAGCACATCTTCCCCTGTTCCCGCTCCTGCCTCCGATAAAAGACGACATGAGACATTTTCCGGAATAAGAATAACATAAGCTTCCGTGTATAAAACATTCGATCCGGACGCCGGAACTGTCTGCGATACTTCTGATCTCATCAAGCGACAGTTCTCTTGCCGGAACGACCCTTACGATCCCAAGATCCTTCAGATATTCTATTCCCTCTCTTCCGGTTATGGCAGCCTGCGTACTGACATGTATCGGAAGATCCGGGAACATCCTGACAAGCGCTGACATCACTCCGATATCCTGAACTATGACGCCATCAAGGCCCCAAATATACGGCTCATACAGAAGATCATACAGTTCATCGATCTCGCTGTCTTTAAACAGGGTGTTAACTGTAAGATATATCTTCCTGTTCCGGATATGCGCAGCATCAAGTGCTTCCTTTAGTTCATCAATTGAAAAGTTAACTGCCGATGCTCTTGCCCCGAATCGGTCCAGGCCGAGATAAACAGCATCCGCTCCGGCATTAACTGCTGCGATAAAACATTCGTATGACCCCGCAGGTGCGAGTAATTCCACATGCTTTTGATCCATATGTTATATACTGATCCTGTCGATAATAAAAAAGGATGTCCGAAGACATCCTGCGTGATCACTTTCCCTGGATACTCTTGATCTGCTTCTCTCTGCTCTCAAGCTTGATCTGCGATGCTATGAGTTCATGCTTGAGGTCATATAGTTCACGATCTTTGGCATCTATCTCATCCTGCAGAGCATCAACCTCTTTTTTGATCTTGAAATAATCATCCGCGATATTCAAAAGAAGTAATACATTCTGCATGTCCGCCGGCTGTCTTCTGAATGAATCCACATTGTTGTATTCGGCGATCTTATTGTTTATATATGAAGAAACCTTCTGTAAGTATTCCTCGCTCTCGCTACCGCTAAGGGTGATGACTTTACCACCTATAACGACTTCGATATCATTGTTCGAGCCCATCTGTGCCTCCTGTGATCTGTTCATCTTTTATCTTCATAGATTATATCAGATTAAATGAATAAAACAACCATTATTTGGAGTCATCCCCCGGAGCACAAAGGCCGAAATGTTCATAACACTGCGGCGTGACCACTCTTCCCTGCGGTGTTCTGTTGATAAACCCGTTCTGAATAAGGTAAGGTTCGATAACATCTGATATTGTTCCCGCATCTTCACCTATTGCGGCAGCTATCGTATCCAGTCCGACAGGACCGCCGGAAAACTTGTGTATCATCGTCAGGAGCATATTTCTGTCCGCCGGATCAAGTCCCATTGGATCCACACCCATCAGATCGAGTGCTTCTACAGCAACAGACTCTGTAATGATCCCGTCATGTCTTACCTGGGCGAAATCCCTTACTCTCTTTAAAAGACGGTTTGCAAGTCTGGGAGTTCCTCTGCTCCTCCTTGCCAGTTCGAATGCTCCGCTTGATTCTATCTCAACACCGAGTATCTTCGCGGAATGCCTGATTATCGTCGCAAGCTCTGAGGGATCATAAAATTCAAGTCTGTGAAGAACTCCGAATCTGTCGCGAAGCGGTGCGGTAAGAAGGCCGGCTCTTGTCGTTGCTCCCACAAGAGTAAACTTCGGAAGATCAAGCCTTATAGACCTGGCGGTAGGTCCCTTTCCGACCATGATGTCAATGGCATAATCTTCCATTGCAGGATACAGAACCTCTTCCACCTGCCTGTTCAGTCGGTGTATCTCATCTATAAACAGAACATCCCCTTCGGAAAGTCCGTTGAGTATGGCTGCTATCTCACCCGGCTTCTCTATTGCCGGACCGCTCGTAGTCTTGATATGTACGCCCATCTCGTTGGCGATTATACATGCAAGTGTCGTCTTGCCAAGTCCGGGAGGCCCATAAAATAATACATGATCGAGTGTATCATGACGCTGTTTGGCTGCTTCGATATATACCCTGAGATTTTGCTTGGCCTTCTCCTGACCGATATAATCATCCAGTCTTTGTGGCCGCAGACTCCCTTCTATCTTGATATCTTCTTCCGTAAGATTTGTTTCTATCGTTCTTTTCATGATCTGTCCTTATAGTTGTGAAATGACCGAAAGCGCACTCTTTAATATAGTTTCAACATCATCTCCGGCTGCATTCTTAACGGCTTTGTATGCATCTGTCTGTGAATATCCGAGCGCCACGAGTGCCAGAGCTGCTTCTTCCTTAACAGATGACAAACTGTCTGCTGAACTCCTACCGGGATCGGTAAACCTGTCTTCAAACTCCGAAACAAGATCTATCTTGTCCTTAAGATCTATTATGACACGCTGGGCCGTCTTGGCGCCGATCCCCGGAGCCTTGGCTATCTGCTTGACATCACCGGACATTATGGCAAATTTGAGTTCATCGGCCGTCATAGCCGAAAGAAGCGACAGTCCGCCCTTCGGACCGATACCGCCGACAGATATGAGGAGCCTGTACAGATCAAGATCATCCTTGGTAAGAAAACCGTAAAGGAGCATCGCATCATCTCTTACGCAAAGATACGTATAAATCTTGGCGTTTGAACCTATCCCCTCTATAAGTTCAAGACAGCTGGCCGGCATATATATGTTGTATCCTATTCCACCGGTCTCGAGTATCAGCCTGTCATCATATATGGCAGCAACCTCACCCTTAATATACCCTATCATTATCTATCCTCCCGTTATGATATTCCCTAGTCTTCTGTTCATCATATCCGCCAGAAATCCGATAAGCAGTCCCGCAAACGCACCCCACAATATCAGCACCGGCAGATAGGAAAAAACATATATAGACCTTACCATAAAATAGGCTACTGTCGTCTGAAAGATGTTATGCAGTATCGCTCCGCAAAAACTTACTCCGTATATGGAAAATCCAAGCCGTTTCATCATGAGCATCCCGAAAAATGCCGCAACAGCTCCCGTTAAGCTGTAAGCAAAAGAAACCGGGCTTCCGAATAGAACTGCAGACAAAGTTATCCTTAAAAACAGGACAGTTGCCGTATATGCCGGCCCGATCGTATACAGGCAAAGTACCGTGATGATGTTTGCCAGTCCTATACGTATTCCGGGGACATTTATCGGTATAACCATAAAAGTTTCAATATATCCGAGGATCAGACCGAGAGCAGTAAACGCCGCACATGTCGTGATCTTATTACTTCGTGACCGCATCATAATCCGATCCTTCCTTAGACCTGACCGTAATGATAAGTCCGGCCGGTGCACAGCATATGGATTCATTGTTATGACTGATCCTGCCCGTATGCATACACTGTTTCCCTATGCAATTGGAATACTTCATGTAAATACTTCCGTCTGATATCTCTATATCATTGATGATACCGTTATCATGCTCAATATGAACGGTCTGCGTGGCCGACAGGTCGTAACTTCCATACAGTTCCCCTCTTACGTAGATGTCGGCTTCTCCTCCAACGGTGTTACTGTCAAGACATATATAGGCCAAAGCACCGAAGATCAGGACCGCAATGATCAGTATCATGTCACGCTTATTCATATGTCATATCATACTACGCGAACATATGTTTGTAAAGATTTTTTGGTTTCATGGTGATATAATTGACTTCGATTGGAGGATTTATCATGTTACAGAAATTGTTGTATGGGCATCAGGGGGACTCCCAGACCAACTATGACGCGATAAGATATTCAATACTTCTCTCCGGAGTTTCAATAATCCACTTTATATTCATGGTCGCCTTCTATATCATAGGCGCATATTTCCTGGGTATATACAATACAGCCATTTTTATCATGTATGCAGCTGTAGCCAGAATGACATCCGACATAAAGTATTTTAACAGGATGTACATCCTGCTTTTGACAGAAGTGATCCTCCACTCATGTCTTGCTACGATATTCGTGGGGTGGAAGTTCGGATTCATGTTCTATCTTCCTTCACTTATTCCGGTATCATTTTACCTGGCTTTTTCAATATCGACATTCAAAAGAAAATTCTGTTATCCGTTTGCAACCGGTTTAGCCATCCTGATCGCGTTTCTTGTCATGAAGGCTGTGACTTACATATTTGATCCGATAATCGGTAATGTTGCGATCGGGTTCGAAGTATTCCTCTGCTATATGAACATTATCGTAGGGATAACTGTAACTTTCCTTTTCTCTGCTCTGTTCGCCGTTGAGGTCAACTCGATGCAGCTTAAGATGGAAAGCGAGCAGGAACGTCTTGAAGATGAGGCAAGTTACGATCCGCTCACGCACTTCCTTAACAGAAGAAGTATGGATGAGCGCCTTAATCACACACACAGGAACGCGATAATCAATGATATTCCCTACAGTCTTATCATGGCTGATATAGACCACTTTAAGAAATTCAACGATTCATACGGCCACGATTGCGGTGATTTTGTACTTCAGAACATCAGTAAGATAATAACGGCACAGATCAGAGCCAAGGACAGTGTATGCCGCTGGGGTGGCGAGGAATTCCTGATACTCGTCAATGATTCACAGGATATTGCCGTAGAGGTGGCAAACAGAATACGTTCTGCAATAGAAGCCTATGAATTCTATTACGAAGGAAAAACTCTCCACGTAACGATCACGCTCGGGGTTTCCGGATACTATTCGTCATCCAAGGTCAAAACACTTATCGAGATAGCCGACAAAAGGCTGTACAAAGGTAAGGAAAACGGACGAAATCAGGTCGTTTCCAACTAAATTCCGG
>JAFZQP010000072.1 GCA_017620345.1 Lachnospiraceae bacterium | reverse complement strand
GTACCGATATAAGAAGCGCATATTTTTTTCCGAATTTTTTGATCATTCTGTTTTCCTCCGATTCCGAATATTATGCTATTATAATATCAGAAAAAATGCTTTGTGAAAATCATCGCAGGAGGTGTTGTATGAGGTCTGGAAAGTTACTTAAGTTTGCAGCTGTATCAATTCTTGTTTCGGTATTCTGTCTTGTTGACATTGCCGAGGCAGTCGCATGTACGGGCGTTTATGTGGGAAAGGAAGCAAGCGCTGATGGAACGACTATAATCGCAAGAAGCAATGATATTCATCCCACGCTGATCCCGACTATAGTCAGGATCCACGAAAGGGTCGAGAATAAGCCGGGAAGAATGTTTGAATGCGGGAACGGTTTTTCCTGGCCTTTGCCGGATACGACATATCGTTATGTATGCATACCTCAGTCAACAATAGCTCAGCAGATCCTCTCATCCACTGCAGAGGACGCTGCCGGGGCATGTAACGAGTGCGGTCTTGCCATCACGGCTACCGTTACAGGATATATTTGTGAAGAGGCAAATAAGGCAGATCCCGGTGTGGAGACAGGTGTTTGTGAATTTGACCTGGCAGGGATCGCCGCAAGTTCGTGTTCCACAGCAAGAGAAGCAATCGAGTTTATAGCGAAGATCCTCGATGAGTGCGGTACATTTGAGCAGAATATCATCATGGTGACCGATGCGAATGAAGCATGGTACATGGAGACATATACAGGCCATCAGTATGCCGCGGTAAAGATGCCTGAAGATTGTGTCGCCGTATTTGGTAATGAATTCATGCTCGGAGATATTGAGGAAGGCTACGAAGATAAGATCACCTCTCCCGGACTTTATTCGATCCCTCAGAAATGCGGTTTTGCGCAGTACAATGAAGACGGACATATGGACCTGTTTGACACTTATGCGGGCCGTGGACGGATTGCGGATTATGCAAATGCAAGGACATGGGTCGGACACAAAATTCTCGCTCCTTCAAGCATAGGCGAATATAATACCCAAGACCGTTATCCGCTGTTTTATAAACCGGATGCTCCTGTTTATGTTCAGGATGTTATGAGGATATTCAGGAACCGTTTTGAGGGTACTGAGCTTGATCCGAAAGTGACACATTCGGATAAGGTGAGAGTGATAGCAACCGAGACGCAGGCGCATGTTCATATTCTGCAGCGCTATCCCGATTTACCGGATGACATTGCGGTTGTTGAATGGTGTGCACTCGCCGGCGCCGAAAACACACCATTCGTTCCGATGTTCAGTGCGATGACGGAGGTGTCGGAGCCGTATGCTCTTGATCTTACCGAGGATACTTTCGATACTGACAGCGCATATATGATGTTCAAGGCTCTCAAGACATTGTGTGCATCAAACTATGACCGGTACACACCACAAATCACCAAATACTGGGACAAGGCCGAAAATCGTATGATCCAGGACATACCTGCCGTTCTTGAAGATGCAAAGGAGAGTAAGGATCCGGCAAAGATCCTTACCGACTACAGCCTGAAGTGTCAGAACGCCGCATTTGCGGATGCCACGTCGCTTTACGGGGATGTTCTCAGAAATATCATGTATAATACCGACACGCTTCAATATGAGCTTGATTATGATCTTTTGCAATATGAACCGAAAGAGGTGACACCGCTGAAACTCTCAGTTGATCCTTTGAAAATCAGGGAAAGATACTGTTATTAAAAATATGTTGACAGTAAAAGATGGGAAGCCTGAAAATCAAGGCTTCCCATTTTTTGCGGTTACTTGACGGGAATTATATATGTGAATATAATTGATAACGATTCTCAGATTGGAGGACATATGAATAATTCCAGATCAAAATACAATACCAGGCAACGGGAGGTTTTGCTTGAGTATTTAAAATCTGTTTCCGGAAGTCATGTCACGGCGGGTGATATATGCGCCCACCTCAAAGAGCATGGAACGCCCATCGGGCAGGCAACGGTTTATCGCCGACTTGAGGATCTCGTGGATGAAGGGATCATAAACAAATACATCATAGATACGACCGGTCCGGCTTGTTTTGAGTATGTCGATAAGGACAGTCATATCAGCGGAGACACGTGTTTTCACTGCAAATGTGAAAAGTGCGGGAAACTGATACATCTTCACTGTGATGAACTGTCCGGTATCATGGAACATCTTTATGATGATCATAGATTTAAACTCGATCCGAAGAGGACGGTATTTTACGGATTGTGTGAGAAATGTAAGGAGTGAAACCAGGAGACTGTTATGAAGAGATATATATCGCTTTTTTTTGCCGCCGTATTTGCGGCGGGAAGTCTATTGGCGTGCGGCGGGGACACGGTATCCCCAAACGCTGATCAGGACAGATTAAAGATCGTCACAACGATCTTTCCGGAATATGACTGGGTAATGAACATTCTCGGGGATAATCCCGCAAATGCAAAAGTTTCAATGCTCCTTGGTAATGGAGTTGATATTCACAGCTTTCAGCCGACAGCGGATGACATACTGGAAGTATCCACGTGTGATCTGTTCATATATGTTGGAGGAGAGTCTGATGAATGGGTAAAAGATGCTCTCAAAGAGGCGATCAATAAAGACATGGTTGTTATCAACCTGCTGGAGGTTCTGGGAGATCAGGTAAAAGAAGAGGAAGTTGTTGAGGGAATGCAGGGAGAAGTTGAAGAGGAGCACGAAGAAGAGGAAGAAGGTCCCGAGTATGACGAGCATGTGTGGCTGTCACTTCGAAATGCGGAAACACTGACAGACAGTATTTCCAAAGCGTTGCAGAAGATCGATGAGAAAAATTCAACGGTTTATCAAAACAACGCCGATGCTTACATTGCAAAGCTTAGCGACCTTGATAAGCAGTATGAGGATGCCGTATCATCCGCATCAGTAAAAACTCTCCTGTTCGGTGACCGTTTTCCTTTCAGGTATCTTACGGACGATTATGGTCTGTCATATTATGCGGCATTTGCGGGTTGTTCGGCCGAGACTGAGGCGAGTTTTGAGACGATAATGTTTCTTGCGGGGAAGGTGGATGAACTGGGGCTTTCTGCCGTTTTGACGATAGAAGGTGCTGATCACAGGATCGCAGAGACGATAGTTCAGAATACCGGGTCAAAGGATCAGCAAATACTTACAATGGATTCGATGCAGTCTGTTACATCAAATGATGTTGAAAACGGAACCACATAT
>JAFZQP010000071.1 GCA_017620345.1 Lachnospiraceae bacterium | reverse complement strand
GCATCATCACATATGCGAGAAAGATCATTATGAGTCCGAAGACTATCTCTTTTACTCTCTGCAGTTTAGTCATCTGTAAAGCGCCTCAACGAATCCGGCCAGTTTGTTTCCGGATGTGAATATCTCGTGGCTGACCATTCCCTTATGTGCCAAGGCACCTTTTACAAACTTCCCGATAAAGGTTTCGTCTTTTTTATCTGCCGGGGCGACTGTATACTCATCCTGGTATCTTTCGATATCAAATGCTTCCACGGTCTTACCCGAGAGCTCCTCTCCGAAAGCTTTCCAGTCATCGGAAGCCTTGAGCACACGTTTTCTGAGGATCGATCTTATCCTGTCTTCATACGGCGCAACGGTCCTGGTATCATATATTCCGGTCTCAAACTTATCTATATCGCCTCTTATGTATTTCATCGCATAAACAAGCTGACAGAACGCATTCATATAATCCGACGGGTTATCCTTGATCATTACCCTGTACTCATTCCATGCGGGAAGGTAAGAATACCTTATGAACGAGTAATCGGGAAGATGTCCCGCACGCCCGTGTCCGAGATTCATTATCGTGTTCTCGTCTCTCTGGAACAGGCTGTTTGTATATAAGGCTTTTTCCGGCTCGTCAGGTGCGGAGGGATTATGCCTGAACTTTATCTTCCGCTCGGTTTCGTTACCGTCCTCACCGGTCGCAAGTTCGTAAAAATCATCCGATGTGTTGTTGATAACAAGCGACGGAGTTCCGGCAAAATATGCGTGTGCCCATGTATCGGCCACAACATGCATTGCAATGCCGACACTTTGCAGAGAAGCGCCTCTGGCAAGCTCAACCGTCTTGGCAACGAGCTCGCCGTTCGGTCCGCAGATCAGGCGGTACTTGTTCATGTACTTCTTCGGATGGCGTTTTTCAAGCGTCGCGTGAAGATCACGCGGAAGAAAATGAAAAGATGACCATATCCTCGTTATGTCCTGCAATCCTGCGATGTCAGTCCTCGCATCCATCATTTCCAGTTGGAGCATCGTCGTTGCGGCACCGGCCGGAGCTTTTATCTTTGACAGAAGCGTTTGGGAACACAGATCGACAAACTGCGCCGAATAGCATATATCCATGCTCTCCTCGTGCGAATAACCTGACAGAACTGCCGCACAGTATGTAGCATAATAGTGAAAATCATCCTGCATCGACCGTCTCCCCGCTTTCCTCTTTTCTCAGCCGTTTCAGCATATGAGACGAATACAACATATCACTGAAGATAAACACTTCCGTCATATCGACTATGATCGAAGCGACTGTTGAGGAATAAGTCTGAACACTGTTGTCTGTAAAATACAAGGGTATGTCAATTATCATAATGGCCGAGATGATGACTCCCCAGACAACGAACCCTCTCCTGCGCTTTGTTCCCTTGCCGTATCTGATCGCCGCCATTCCAATATACAGATGGATACACAGAACGACCAGGCCCATGATCGATACAGTGATGACAGTGATGATAATGGCCGCCTCTTTGCTGAGTTCGCTCGACCCCACGCTCGAGAGGATCTTTTGCATGAGTTCCTGCTGCATCGTCATCATCATGAACACCTTGACAACAGACCAGAAACCGAACAGGATATATCCCCGTCCGGCGATCACAAGATTATTACTGTAACGCCGCAGTCCCACACTGCTGACTGAATTGATATCGGACATTTTTATGTTCCTATTTGACATCAAAAGACTGCCCCGCGGACAGCCTTTCGGTTATAATTCAAACTTTATTTCTTTATTATTCCTTTAATGTATTCCAACAGATCGGCTTTACCCGTGGTCTTTAAAAGGTATCCGTCCGGCTTCAGTTCCATGACACGTGACACCGCTTCCCTTGTACCGTTTCCCGTAAGAAACACGACCGGGATATCTGCGGTGGTACTGTCCTGTTTGAGCATCTGAAGTACCTGCGGGCCGTCAACGACAGGCATCTCATAATCAAGAAGGATAAGATCGACCTTCTGGTCTTCGGGCACCTTGAGAAGAAAAGATATGGCCTGCATACCGGCTGTGACTATATCAACCTTGTACCGGTCCTTGGTCCACTCCCTGACTATCTTGGCATATGACGGATCATCATCAACGATAAGTATCCTTCCCTTTTTGTCGGATACCTCTTGTCGGTTGATTTCCTTTATAACCGTATCCTCAAGAACATCCATGTCTACCGGGCGTCCCATCCACGGATAAGTCTTCACCTCAGGTATTTCCCTTAACAGGTCGAATCTGTATTTGTCCTCTCCGATCAGGACCGTTTTCTGTCTTCTCTCCTTTATGATCTCAATGACATTCTGAAAAACCTTCAGTTTCGCTTTATCTTCTATGATATCCGCAGGAAGATAGTACACCATGAGCGCGACACGGCCCCCGAGACGTTTAGTCTCATTCTCGAGTTCTTCGGACAACGTGGTCACCCTGTACTGCATTTCCTCGAGCTTACGCTCTATCCCCTTTATTACCACGCTTTGTTGAAACATCATGATAACAATTTCTCTGCTTTCATTTGCGTCCATTGAATAAGCCTCCGGAATACAATGTTTTAATGATAGACAATATATTGATCAGCTGATGCCTTTTGCGACGGCAGCCTCGGCATCTGCCTGTATATCTCGGTTATAAGAGAGGATCGGTGCAATATCCCTGCCCTTTATCCTACGGTCAACATAGTTTTGTGTCAACTTAATTATAAGCGGTATCTGGACTATTATACCGATCAGATTCGGGATCATCATCAGCCCGTTGAACGTGTCCGATATATCCCATGCCAGATTGGACTCCATAATGGCGCCCAGCACAATAAGACCGATGAAGATGATCCTGTAGACTCTTGCGAAAGTCACACCGAGAAGATACTCCGTTACCTTGGCTCCATAGTACGACCATCCCATAACGGTCGTGAAAGCGAACAGCGTTATGGCAAGCACTACGAACCACTCTCCCGGACGTCCCAGTGTGGACCCGAACGCTTTGGCAACAAGAGTCGAATCGTTGACCCCTTCTCTGACAAGTCCCGTTTCAAGGTCGATCGCTCCGGAATTGAGTACAACGATAGCGGTCATCGTACATATCACTATGGTATCAAGGAATACTTCCGCGATACCCCACATTCCCTGTCGTACAGGTTCCCTGACACAGCTGTTGCTGTGTACCATTACCGATGATCCGAGCCCCGCTTCGTTCGAGAACACTCCTCGTTTGCATCCGTTCTTGATCGTGTTGAATGCAAGCTGGACCG
>JAFZQP010000070.1 GCA_017620345.1 Lachnospiraceae bacterium | reverse complement strand
GTTCATCCTGAGCCAGGATCAAACTCTCTAAAAAAATGTTTGAGCTTGCTTACGCTAGCTATAAATTTCGTTTCCGAATAAAATTTTAATCTGGAATTGTTCGGGTTTGGTTGTACTATTCTGTTTTCAAGGATCTGTTGTAAGGAGGGGCCCACGAAGTGGGAAGATTCCTTACTACACGACGAGCCCCTATCCGACGAAGTCGGATCCAAATGGGCGAGTCTCATTATAACCGCTTTGAAAGCGGCTTTAATAATATATCATTGCAATTTGCCATTGTCAACGGATTTTTAAAGGAATTTTATCTTTATTTTTTTTCTTGTGTCTTTTTCTTAAAATGGACGAAAACAACACAAAATGTAGTGATGAGTGACAGGATCGAAATGGGTGTTCCCACTTTCAATCCTCTTGGGATATAGCGAAGCTCTATATTATGTTCGCCACCTGTTATCTTAACAGCCATGAGTGCATCCATGACTTTGACGGGCTTAACCTTTTTTCCGTCGAGCTTTACAGTCCAGTCTTCCTCATAGGGAATAGAGAACACGATATATTTTGAACCGTTCCTGACATCAACATCTGCCTTCAGATGTGAGCTTGATATCTTTTCAATATTACAGGTTGTTACCATCGCATCCTTGTACCATGCCTTCAGGACATGAGGACTTTCATAATAGAAATATGCATTGTCGATCTCAAGAGTATCATCTTCTATCATGAACTTTATGCTTATCTGTTCACCCGGGTTATAATATCCGCCCTCACGGATCGACCAGTCATATTCACTGAAGTAGTTTCCTTTTTCATCGCCGTTTATGTACAGCGTTGTATTCTGGAATGTCGGCGCATCGAAGTACATATATATGAAGTTACTGCTTGTTATCGACATTACATATTCGACACTTGCTTCTTTTTCGGGATCCGTCTTCGTATAGACATGATCGGATTCCGTTGCGTTTTCAAGTATCACATTTGATATCTTAACAGGATGGTAGATCTGATAGTTGGTCCGTGTAAAACGGCTGGCTATATCGTTCTGAAGCTTGAACGGATCTTTTTCATTCATATTGATATATTTAACGGAATCATCCATTCCGAAGCCGAGTGAGAGCGCATAAGGATTAAGGAATATCCTTTTGGCATTCTCATCCGTATAGATACTTTTGTACGGCTTACATGTTTCATCAAACTGGGACAGCAGATATTTAAGACCCATGAAACAATCCGCAAATCCTGTGCTGGAGTCTCCATAGAAAGCCCACGTCACATTATCTCGAAAGCCCATTCGTCCCATGAAAGTCTTGACCTGTTTCGTTTCACATGAACTGAAATGAGACAGTCCGTTATACGAAAACATGAGCGGATCATTATGAGTGCGACGGTACATCTTGTCCATCCTGAAAAATGATCGATCCTGTTCGTTGATATGGTCCACCAGTGCCTGTGTCTGATCGATGTAATCTTTATATGCCTGAAGACTCTCGGTTTCCGCATATTTATCATCAAAATACGCATCAACCGATACACATCCGTTATAAATGCTGTCCGCTATCTGCAGCATGAACAGTCCCACCAGCGCGGGAACGATGTATCTGTTTTTTTCATTTATCGCTACTACAAGGATCAGTAAAGCTGACATAGTCAGAAATGTGATCAGAATGGATCTGATACCGACATAACTGCTTCCTATGAGATACAGATATGCTGAATAGAGTATGAAGATGATCACCAGTATATTTGCACTGCTTTTTTTGAATTCATCTTTGATATGAATGAAGCCGTTATATCCAATGAACAGCATCAGGAATGAAAACAGAAATGAATTCCTGTAAGGAAAACCTATCGGAGAAGCAAATCCGTGCCATGCAATGTTAAGTGCATCAAACAGATATCCTGCGATCAGAAACAGAAACAAAACAGCGCAGCATATCTTTTTTCTTATGGCTATCGTTCTGTTTGCAAAATAGAAAAAAACGAATACTACCGCAGTGACACTGCAATATATGATCGGAAGCCCATCGGAGATATTCCCTTTAAAGGACCCCGCGTACAGTCCGGAAAAGAATTCGAGTATGTTGAAATTCCTCGACAAAGTCAATCCCTTCAGAACCGCTTTCTTCTGCCCCTGAAGTGACATGATCACGGAAAGCAGTGAAAATGCCGATATCCCCACGGCAAGAAGCGTGCTGTACAGAACAGTCCATGCGTTCCTGATCCTGTCCTTCATGTCCTTATATTCAACATTTCCCGATATCATGAAGCATATGAAGAACGCCGCCGTAAAGATGAGTATCATATACCCGATGTAATAACATGAGATCACCGCAGCTGCGGCAGCTGTTATATACAGTTTGCTGGGTCTTCTGTCGGTCATCATCCTGTAGAGTCCGAGGATCACGAGCGGAAGCATTATCACACTGAAGAAATAGTGAATGCAGTTGATATATGCCATGTTGTAACCCATCATGGCATATGCGGTTGAAAACAAAAGAGATGAAAATCTGTTGCCCCAGATCCCGCGGAGCATTATGTAAAAACTCAGTCCCATCGATCCGCAGATCAGGATCATCATTATGACTATACCTACAGGCAGTATATCATTCGGAAACAGAAGCAGTATCAGGAAGAACGGATTGAAAAGATAATACGCCGCAAATCCCATCATGTCTCCGCCGAACGTTTTGGAGAAGGTATAGAACAGATCGTTGTTGCCGAAGAACACCGACTTCATGTAGCCGATATAATCGACGAACTGATATCTCATATCTGCCACAAGGATCGATACCTTCCCAAACGGGGCATAGCTGCCTATGACAAAAATGAGCATCATGATCAATGCCGGTAAAAGAAATGCCAGCAGAGTGATCAGTGTATTTTTCCTGTTACTTAGCGGCATTAAATGCCTCTCTTACAGCCAGTGCAAACTGGTCTGCACACGAAGTCCCTCTTCCGTTACAGTTATTTCCGAGAAGCTTGGCTTCGATCTCGGATACGGTCATGCCGTTGCAGAGTTTGGAGATCGCTTTAAGGTTTCCGTTACAGCCTCCCGTGAAGGCTATGTTTGTGATCACGTCTCCTATTATGTCAAAATCAATCTGTCTGGAGCATACTCCGTTTGGTTTGTAAGTGTAATGCATAGGACCTCCTTGATATGTTTAGTGTAAAAAGGATGGCAGAGTCTGCCATCCGATGTTAGCGGAGAAAGAGGGATTTGAACCCTCGCGCCGGTTGCCCGACCTACACCCTTAGCAGGGGCGCCTCTTCAGCCTCTTGAGTATTTCTCCAATAATGCTGTAGTCTATCTTTCTATATCAGTTATGTAATTATATTAGATAGGATTTCGTTTGTCAAACTCTATAGTCTTTCATGCCTTGTACAGGCACCCGCCATGGCAGTCCATTACAACGATCACCGGAAAATCATGTATCGTAAGTTTTCTTACAGCCTCTGTTCCGAGGTCTTCATAAGCTATCACTTCGGAGTCCGTGATGCATTTACTAAGAAGCGCTCCGGCTCCGCCGACTGCGGCAAAGTAAGTTACATGATCTTTCTTCATCGCATCAGCTACGGCGGCAGATCTTCTGCCCTTGCCGATCATGCCCGTCATCCCGAGATCCATAAGAGTCGGCGCATATTTATCCATGCGGCTGGCAGTCGTAGGTCCCGCAGAACCGATGATTTTTCCTTCACGTGCGGGTGAAGGACCCATATAATAGATCGTCTGATCCTTGATATCAAACGGAAGATCTTCGTTTCTTTCAAGCGCCTCGATCATCCTCTTGTGAGCGGCATCCCTTGCGACATATACCGTGCCGGACAGATAAACGTAATCTCCGGCATGAAGAGTTTGCGAAACCGTTTTGTCAAAAGGGACCGATATATGTTTATCCATGTTTTCATATCTCCCTTGTGATGTGCCTGTTCACATGACAGCAGATATTGACCGCAACAGGCAGTCCTGCAATATGTGTCGGATACGTTTCGATGTTGACGGCAAAAGCCGTTGTCGATCCGCCAAGACCCGCAGGGCCGATGTCAAGTGCGTTGACGGCTTCCAGCATCTCTTCCTCAAGATCCTTCACATATGCTATTGATGAATGCTCTCCGGCAGGTCTCGTAAGTGCTTTCTTTGCCATAAGGGCACACTTTTCAAATGTCCCGCCTATACCGACACCCACGACCATCGGAGGACATGCATTGGGGCCCGCATCTCTTACGGCAGTTATGATCGCATTTTTGACGCCTTCTATCCCGTCTGCAGGCTTGAGCATGAACACGCGGCTCATGTTCTCGGAACCGAATCCTTTTGGAGCCAGAGTGATGCTGACTTTATCCCCCGGAACTATCTCATAATGTATGACCGCGGGAGTATTATCTTTTGTGTTAACACGTTCTATCGGATCGGATACAACGGATTTGCGAAGAAATCCCTTCGTATATCCGCACCTGACCCCTTCATTGATCGCATCTTCTATGCTGCCACCGGTAAAGTGTACATCCTGACCGACCGCGAGAAAAATGACCGCCATGCCCGTATCCTGACATATCGGGATCATCTCTTCCTTTGCTATATCAAGGTTTTCCTTAAGCTGGCCCAGTATCTTCCTGCCGATATCCGATGTCTCTTTATCACATGCATCATAAAGGCATGCCTTCATGTCATCCGACAGTTCGTGGCATACCTTTATACACATATCTTCTATTTCATTTGTAACTGTTTCTACAGGTATATCTCTCATATCATCCTGCTTATTCGTTCTCATCAAACTCATCGATGATGAATCTCTGTCTTCCCTTGACGTCATCATATATCCTGGTCACGTATTCTCCGAGGATGCCGCATACAAATACGATAAGTCCTCCCATGAACCAGATGAGACTGACAAGTCCGGCGTTCTTCGATTCATCACGGTCATCACACAGTCTTCTGATACCGTGGATCATTCCGAGAAGCGTTCCGAATGCCGTCATGAAACCTCCAAGAAAAGTCACATATTCAAGAGGCTTACTGGAGAAGCAGAATATCCCGTGAAATCCCATACGGAACTCTCCCCACAGACGGTTATATTTGGATACATCCGCTTCCCTTGCTTCCCTGTGGTATCTTACCGCAGCCTGTTTGAAACCGACATAACTTACCATACCTCTGAAGAACATGTTGGTCTCGGGCATCTTCCTGATCTCTTCTATGACACGACGGTTGATAAGGCGAAAATCAGCCGTATCAACAGGTATCTCCACGCTCGAAAGGAAATTGATCACACGGTATGCGGTAAGGTCGATGATCTTTCTGATCTTCGTCTCACCCTGACGGTCTATCCTCTGGGCATAGACAACATCGTATCCTTCCTTCCATTTTGCAACAAGATCAAGTATCACCTCCGGAGGATCCTGCAGATCCACATCGATGACAACACATATATCGCCCGTACAGTTAAGGACACCTGCCATCGTAGCCGCAGCCTGACGGAATCTCCTGCTCATAGTGATAAGCTTGATATTACGGTTGCGCTGCATGTTTTCCTTGATGACTTCGTAAGTCCTGTCGGTCGAAGGATCAAGAGAAAAGATTATCTCGTAATCACATCCGAGTTTCTTCATAACGGCTTCCGTCCTTACAAGGAAAGGCTTGATGCCGTTCTCCTCATTGTACACGGGAACCACTACTGACAGCTTGTAATTTTCATACACGTTTTTTTTCTTAGCCATGATCTACTCTCTCTCAATCTTCATCATCTGCACCATCAAATCTTGTATCTTCCTCGTCATCATCCACATCAACTTCATCATGAATGATCACAACAGGTTCATCGGACTTTGCTACATTGATGACAACATCGTCTATGTCTTCCATATCGATATCCTTGTCACCGTCGGAGATCTTCTCTCTTACCTTCGCAATCTTGGCTACCTTGACGCCCTTGTCGAGGCTGATCATCTTGACACCTGAAGTGTTTCTTGAAATAACCTTGATATCCTCCATACGAAGCTGGATTATGATACCCTGATCGGTTATCATCATGATCTCATGCTCATCGGTAACTGCCTTGACGCCTACAACATCACCTGTCTTCTCCATGATCTTGTAGCACTTGACACCCTTTCCGCCACGACGCTGTACATGGAATTCGGACAGTTCGGTACGTTTTCCGAAGCCAAGCTCCGATACTATGAGAAGCGAATCACCTTGGGAATTGATCTGCATTCCGACGATCTCATCACCGTCGGCAAGATTCATTCCGATAACGCCCATGGAAGATCTTCCCGTGGATCTTACATCCGTTTCCTTGAAGCGGATACACATACCCTGTTTTGTTACAAGGAATATATCCGAATCCTTATCAGTTGTCTTGACCTCGATAAGCTCGTCATCATCACGGAGAGTGATCGCGATCAGACCTTTCTTACGGATGTTGTTATATTCAAGTATATTGGTCTTCTTGACGGTTCCTTTTCTTGTTACCATCAGAAGGTTCTTGTTCTCATTGACTTCGGTAACGGGGATCATCGCCGATATCTTTTCTCCGCCCTGGAGCTGTAAGAGATTGACAATGGCAACTCCGCGTGAGTTACGTCCTGCTTCGGGTATCTCATATGCCTTCTTGCGGTATACTCTTCCGTAGTTCGTAAAGAACATGATCGACTGATGGGTATTACACATGAGAAGATCTTCGATGTAATCCTCGTCTATCGTCTTCATTCCCTTGATACCTTTGCCGCCGCGGTTCTGCGCCTTGAAGTTATCAACGGTCATGCGCTTGATATATCCGAGACTCGTCATCGCGATGACGGTATTTTCCATCGGGATCAGATCCTCGTTTGTAAGATCCGAATCATCAAGACCGATCTGTGTCCTTCTCTCATCTCCGAATTTATCTGCGATCTCAAGTATCTCTGATTTGATGACTCCGAGAAGGAGTTTTTCATCAGCCAGTATAGCCTTGTACTCGGCGATCTTCTTCTGCAGTTCGGCATACTCGCTCTCAAGCTTTTCTCTTTCCAGACCGGTAAGAGCACGCAGCCTCATCTCCACGATCGCTGCTGCCTGAGCCTCGGAAAGTCCGAACCTCTCCATCAGTTTATCTTTGGCTTCGGCTACGTTTGCACTGCCTCTAATGATAGCTATGACTTCATCGATATTGTCAAGTGCGATGAGCAGACCCTGTAAAATATGAGCTCGCTCTTCTGCCTTGTTAAGGTCGTATTTGGTACGTCTCGTTACAACATCTTCCTGATGCTTGAGATAGTAATGAAGCATCTCAAGAAGATTCATGACCTTCGGCTCGTTACCGACGAGAGCAAGGTTTATAACACCGAACGTATCCTGAAGTTGTGTATGTTTGTACAGCTGGTTAAGTACGATGTTGGCGTTGACATCACGACGAAGCTCTACGACAACACGCATACCTTCTCTGTCCGATTCATCACGAAGATCCGTGATACCGTCTATCTTCTTGTCTCTGACAAGCTCAGCGATCTTCTCGAGCAACCTTGCCTTATTAACAAGGAACGGAAGTTCCGTGATCACGATCTGACTCTTGCCGTTATCAAGAAGAACTATATCGCTGACTCCGCGAACCTTTATCTTGCCGCGTCCTGTCCTGTAAGCACTCTCTATCCCACGGCGTCCGAGTATAACACCGCCTGTAGGAAAATCAGGTCCTTTGATAAGATCGAGCAGTTCGTCAATCTCTGTATCCCTGTCTTCTTCTACTCTGTTATCAATGATCTTTACTACTGCATCTATAACTTCCCTTAAGTTATGAGGCGGGATGTTCGTTGCCATACCTACCGCGATACCTGTCGTACCGTTTACGAGAAGGTTGGGAAATCTTGAAGGAAGAACCGTAGGTTCCTTTTCCGTCTCATCAAAGTTCGGGACAAAATCAACCGTATCCTTACCGATATCGGCAAGCATCTCCATTGAGATCTTGGACAGTCTTGCTTCCGTGTACCTCATTGCAGCGGCGCTGTCGCCGTCCACCGATCCGAAGTTTCCGTG